>NZ_RZOJ01000024.1:0-32857 GCF_003998845.1 Mesorhizobium sp. M4A.F.Ca.ET.022.05.2.1
ATCACGCTTGGGCAACTGACAAAGCCCAATGCTCATAAAGCCGGATCAGGTCCGGCCGGTGTGTGGCGTAGGTGCAGTATGACGATGTGAGCCGCTACACCGTGCGCGTCTCCCAGTCTGTCCATAGACTCGGAAGAAGTCGGACCCGGTCAGTTGCAACTCCCTTTCCCAGCACTCCACTGCCCGGTAGAGCGCATGAAAAATCTCCTTTCGGGCGGTTTCTGTTCTGCCCATGCAGGATTCCAGAACATTGATGAAATCGTTTGTTTCGATGAAAGGCATCCACACTTTGGATGGTTGACACGCGTTTCAAAGATCGTGAACTACATCTCGTCGTTGTGCTCGACGCACTCCCGACAGAGCGCAACCTCATGGGCGCGGCATGCAGGATTAACCGAGCCCAGCCGGTCATGAGTGCGGCCGGCCGGGTCGGGCGATAGGCAGTCATGCCCTGCCCTTCCTGCGGGTCAAGCACTCCGAAAAAACATTTCCCCCATAAATGCTAGATCTTCCGTTGCCTTTTCGCGGGCTTCTGCGTGAGGTGAGGCACGCCATCCATGGCATGTGGCACACGCACGCGATGCCAGTGCACGGTCGTTTTCTCGGCAAGGCCGTTCTCTACCTCGACCCGCACGCGCTCGCCCTGACGGACCCGGATTTCCGGGCCTGGAACGGGCCTTCGGCGCGCAATCGAGCCCGGTTCACCCGGCCCAATGGCGTCCACTTTGGGGGCGCATGCACTGCAGACCCGCTGGACCTGATCCGGGAGAGGATGGGCGCGGCGATTGGAATAGCTATGAAAGCGCATCGGACCGTGGAACTGCGCGCGCAGACTTTCGGAGGAAGGCTCGCTTTTAAACGTTATCGTGCAACTCTGACCGTTCTTCGCCTTGGCGGGTGCCGCGGAAGAATCCCGGGTTCTGCGAGCGCTGCGAGAACACCTGCGGTCGATCCTGTACCACAATCTCGCGAAGCTCGATGCTCTCTACAAACGATGTCTTGGATTCTCACGCCCTTATTTCAGCACTTCGCTCGCTTGCCCGACTCGGCCGCGGTCAGCCTTCACCGCCAATTTTATTGGCGCAGCGACGTTCCTATCGGTTCAGGCGAAGCTTCTTGAACCTGCCGCTCTCTCGTTGCCCTGGCACGATTAATCGTCCTCTCAGTCTGTCATTGGCGGAGTCGCTCCTGAGGCGCGCGCCGGCGAGTTCGAGGAGCGCGTGGCTATCTCCTCGGTCCAGCCGGATTCCGCTGCGCGCTCAGCCAATTCCTGGAAGGCCGATTCCAAGGCGAGCTGGCATTGAAGGCCGCGGTCCGGATGGTCGACTAGCTTGGTTCCACGATCGCAATGCTTGATCGCTTCATTGCAGGCCATGGGCTCTCGCCCTCTCCTTTTGCCACACGAGGCGCCAGCTCACGTGTTGTGCGCCCCGGCAACCGCTTTCACCAGCCGCTCCAGCGATCCCGCGCGCTCCAGCTCCGCAAAGAATGATGCGGCGTGACGCTACCCAGCCGGTGCTTCTCGGCCATTTGCACACATAGGGATAGTCGACCATGAAATCGGACCGAGGCGAGGCGTTGGACGTTTCAGTCTTGGTCTGAATGCGCCGCCCACGAGCCGATCGGCCTTCTCGATGATTTGGCGCACCCTCGTTGTCGACAAGCCATGTTCCTGAGCCAGGTCGGCGAAACTCTTGCCCTTCAGAAAGCCGTCGACCAGGGCTATGTTCCTATCGACGGTCGGCTAAATCCCAGCAGGCGCGCGCAGTTTTCCGGCATCATTCCGTTTGTTCATCCGCTTGTCCGCGCCCCCTGCAAATCCTACCGGGCCAAATCGGTGCTTGGAAGACCCACTCATGTCATGGCCTCGGGAAAGTACAAGGCCGACGGTTATGTGAATACGAAAGATGCTGGCGATCACCATGATCGTTGGTGACCGCTGACCTCCCCAATGTCGGCTTCGACGGCACACCGGGAGCTCTCGGCAATGTTGAATAATTCCGTTTGAAGATGGTTGACTTCGTCGTCGAGGCTCGATCCATCAGGATCGGTATCGACGATTCTATATTTGAGAAACCCAAATTCGTTTGACTCGCGCAATTCGCTGTACGGCGTATCATCGCAAGCGCGGGATTCCGACATCCTGCGAAGTGCCCGCGTTGCTGGAATCGATTTTGCGGAAGTAAAAAGGCCCCGGCGCTGGGTCGGCGCGCAGGGCCTTCAGGCATGTACGAGCTACCAGCATGTCCAGTTATGATCGTGCGCTATCATAATGAACAAACGGTGAATGATCGCTATCCGAGGTGCAGGGCGGGCGAGATGGTGGGGCGGTGGGGGACCTGTACCGCTGCAGCGGGGCCACGAGCAGCGACTCGAGCCATGCGCCACGCTGCAGGACCTCGATTTCGGGCCAAGCCTCGAGCCCGCAACTCGCCTTGCTTCTCGGAAATCATAAGGCTTTGTGGGGCGGTTAAGCAGCGCGATATGGCCGCGGCGATACGAAGTTTTCATCTTTACCCTGTTCAGACGGTCAGGCTGCCTTCGCCGCCGGCTTGGCTGCCTTGACATGGGTTATACTGCGGCGACCGTCGACGCCGATCGGAACGTCACCGTCAACCGTAGCGCGACGCACAACCCGGTGCTGGTCGCCATAGTCGTTGACCGCATAATGCTGGTTAGCACGGTTGTCCCAGATAGCGACGTCGCCTACTTGCCAGCGCCACCGCACGGTATTTTCCGGGGCAGTGACGTAGGACTGGAACACCTCGTAGAGTTTGGCGGAATCGCTCTTGGAAAGGCCGACGAGGCGCTGCACGAAATTGCCGAGCAGCAGCGACTTCTCCCCGGTTTCCGGATGGACGCGCACGACCGGATGCTCGGTCTCGTAGATCGTCGATGTGAAAACTTCCTCGAAGTGCTTCTTCTCTTCGGCTGTGGCGCGCGGGCGCACGGCTGCGTAGTCGTAGGCATTGCTATGAATAGCCCACAGATTGTCCGCCAATATTTTGAGCGGCGCCGGCAGATTCTCGTACGCGGCGTGCGTGTTGGACCAGATCGTGTCGCCCCCCGCCGCCGGAATGACGACGCCACGTAGGACCGAGAATTTCGGATAGGCATCGACGAAAGTCACATCGGTATGCCACTGGTCTGCCCTGCCACCGCCACGGCCGGAATCGAGATTGAGGATTGAGGCCGTGCCGGCTGCCGGCCCCTGCGTGGGATGAGGTACAAGGTTACCCAGACGCCGCGCGAACAATTCCTGCTCCGCATCGTCGAGATGCTCCTGGCCGCGGAAGAAGATCACCTTGTGTTTTAGAAGAAGCTGGTTGATGGCTGCTATCGCTGCGTCCGAAAGGTCTCCACCAAGGCGAACTCCTCTGATTTCAGCTCCAACACGGCTGGTCAGCGGTACAACGTCGGAGTCAGGAATTCTCTTCGTCAAGCTCGAAAGCCAAAATCCCGGCGGATCGATCAAGGATCGCATTGCGTTGTCGATGATCGTTAATGCCGAACAGCGTGGCCAGCTCGCGCCGGGCGGTACAATCATCGAAGCGACCGCTGGCAACACAGGGCTCGGCCTGGCCTGGCGGCACGAAGCGCGTGATCGCGTGTCCAAAAGCTGACAGCGTCAGACAAATGTCAGGTTCATTACAACCAACATCTGGGCACTGACGAGGTTTTTCGAAGCAATGGGCGCTAACTGCGCGCTGAGCGCGTTGGCATGGCTTTTGAGACTGAGTGACTGTGACTGCACTTAATGGGGCAAGACGAGCGATGCGCTCCTCCCTGAACCCGTGTGCCGTCTCTGAGAGGAAACCAGCTCGTGCAGAAACCTTTGGAAATAGCTTTGGACCGCAACGTGGTATTGCAGATGGAGTCCCCGGCTCCTTCGATTAGAGTCGAGAACTGGCTGCATGGCGAGCCCCTCACGAGCTTTGAGCCCGGCAAGTGTACATAGTCGAATTTTGGGCAACTTGGTGCGGCCCATGTGTGGACGGGATGCCCCATCTGATCCAGCTGCAGGGCGTCGCCAGGCGCGCCATCTGGACAGCAGGAGCTGGACTATGGGCAAGGTAACAGGCTTTCTCGAAATCGACCGGCAGGTGCACAAGTACCAGCCGGCCTCCGACCGCATCCGGCATTTCCGTGAATTCACGCTGCCGATGTCGGACAAGGAGGTCGAGAAACAGGCCGCGCGCTGCATGGATTGCGGCATTCCGTTCTGCCACGGGCCAACGGGCTGTCCCATCCACAACCAGATCCCGGACTGGAACGACCTCGTCTACAATGGCGACTGGGACAATGCGATCCGCAACCTGCATTCGACCAACAATTTCCCGGAATTCACCGGCCGCATCTGCCCCGCACCTTGCGAGGAAGCCTGCACGCTGAACCTCGAGGACATTCCCGTCGCCATCAAGACGGTCGAGCAGGCGATCGCCGACAAGGCTTACGAGACCGGCCATATCAGGCCCTATCCGCCGGAGAAGAAGACCGGCAAGCGCGTCGCCGTCATCGGCTCCGGCCCGGCCGGCATGTCGGCTGCCCAGCAGCTCGGCCGCGCCGGCCACGACGTCCATGTCTATGAGCGCGAGAGCCGGCCCGGCGGGCTGATGCGTTACGGCATTCCCGACTTCAAGATCGAGAAGCACTATATCGACCGGCGCATCGAGCAGATGCAGGGCGAGGGCGTCACCTTCCATTGCGGCGTCAATGTCGGCGTCGACAAGCCGGTTGCCGAGCTGCTCGCCGAACATGACGCGGTGCTTTATTGCGGCGGTTCCGAAACGCCGCGCGCGGCCGGCATTCCCGGCGACGATCTCGGCGGCGTGCATGACGCGATGCCCTATCTGGTGCAGCAGAACAGGCGTGTCGGCGGCGAACCGATCCAGTCGGTGGCGTGGCCGTCGCATCCGATCCTCGCCGGCGGCCAGCATGTGGTCGTCGTCGGCGGCGGCGATACCGCGTCCGACTGCGTCGGCACCGCCTTCCGCCAGGGCGCGGTCCGCGTCACCCAGCTCGACATCCGTCCGCAGCCGCCGGAAAAGGAAGACAAGCTTTCGGTCTGGCCCTACTGGGCGACCAAGATGCGCACCTCGTCCTCGCAGGCCGAAGGCGCCGAGCGCGAGTTTCAGGTGGCGACGCTCGAGTTCATCGGCGAAGACGGCCAGCTGACCGGGGTCAAATGCTGCGAGGTCGACGAAAAGCGCAAGCCGATCGCCGGCAGCGAATTCGTCATTCGTGCCGATCTCGCGTTCATCGCCATCGGCTTTGCCGGGCCAGCCGCTCGCGGGCCGGTGTCGGAACTGGCCGGCCAGATGAAGATCGCCATTGACAGCCGCCGCTCGAAGAATGTCGAGGCCAATGACCGGGACTACAGGACCAGCGTCGAAAAGCTCTATGCGGCGGGCGACGTGCGGCGCGGCCAGTCGCTGGTCGTCTGGGCGATCCGCGAGGGCCGCCAGGCGGCGCGCGCCATCGATGAGGCGCTGATGGGATCGAGCGTGCTGCCGCGCTGAGTCCGTCTCGAGACCCTACTTGTGCGGCCACCTGAAGGCGCTTTCCGCCCTTCCGCTGCCCCGGGCAGCTTACGGACTGATCGCCGTGGTCGTTTCGGTTGTGGCCCCGGCCGCAGGCTGCCGCCTTGGCGGCCAAGAAAAATCGTCGGCGCGGCCGGGCGAAGCAGCGCTGGGTTTAAGTGCTTGGGGTGACACGGCGTGATCTCCGCCGTTGGCGGGAACAGGGCAGTGCAATAGTACTGCCCTGTTCCTTTTGATCAGAGGCCAGTGCGGATTTCTTCGGCAAGCGCCCTCAACGTCGTCTCGACGTCATCGCCGTTTGCCATCTTCTGCATCGCCACGGCCCATGCGTTCATGGCTTCGCCGAAGCCGACACGCGGTGTGAAAGCCAGCGCGGCTTGATCCTGTATCTTTTTGAAGCTGTCAACGAAGTTGTTGAACTCGGGCTGCGAAGCGTACTTAGTCTAGGTATCGTCCTGCCAGGTCGACGTGCGCGGCGGATTGACGAGCTGGCCAGCAAGGGCACCCTTGAGCGCCACCTGCTTGGAGGTGGCCCACGGGATGAACAGCCAGGCCGTGCCCTTCTTTTCGGAAGCCGCGTTCATGGCGAGAGCCCAGATCCAGATGTCAGAATCCAAGCTCGTGGCGCTCGGTGCGTGCAGCGGCGGAGCGAAGGCGATCTTGCCGGATGCCGGCTTCCCCGCAACATCGTTCCAGAAGCCGAACATTTTTGAGTCGATCGTCATCGCGGTGCGGCCGGACGAGATGCCGTCCACGACCTGGTTCCAGTTATCATTGGCGAAGGAAGGAGCCGCGCACTTCTTGATCATGTCCGAATGTAGTCGTATCCAGCATCGGTAAGCTTCGGATCACTCAGGTATTTGTCCAGCAGGCGCCACTCGGAGCGAGGTCCTACGCGGGCTGAATGCCAGTGCCGAACACATCCCATGCTGGCGACTTCGTCGTCAGTTGGATCGTCATCTTGTTCCAGTAAGAATCGTCTGGGTAGAGTTCCGGCGTGACCTTGATGCCGGGTCAGCTTCTCGAACTCCGGAAAGTTGCGCAGCGAGAGCATCCGCATAGGGGTGGATGTCGTAGGCCCAAGTTATGCTGGTCCCTTCGAATTGACGCCAGTTCACGGTGTCGGCAGCGGCCGAATTAGTGAGCGATGCCGAAACGGCAAGAAACGCCAAGTCAAAAGCAAGCTGTTTGCGTAGCGACGCGCACCTGTAACGAGTACGGGGAATGAGCGACCCATGTAATCCTCCCTGGGGCATTTTGCCAATTTTTGGGTCCACTCCTCCATCCCGAGTTTGCTCATAGCCACAATAAGCGGTTTCCAACGACCTCGCTCTGAATGCACCAGGCCAACTGGGTAAAAACGGGTAACCGGCACTTAAAGGCGATGTAGTATCGCCACCAGAAATACTGCTCCGTGGTGCTGGCCTTTGCCTGGGGGCGCAACACGGCAACTACCCGCTCAAAACGGTTGGTCCTCTACCTCTTATTCACCGTCGCTTTCCTCGCGGCCTAACCCGGCCGGAATATCCGTTGCCAGAAAAAGGCCTCGCGGCCGGTTCGAGGCGCATCCCTCCTCCGAAGCAGCACGCTCAAGTATCGTCACAAGCCCCGAGCGCTTCGCGTTCGGCGATGTCCAAATTCCGACAATGTCGGATACAGTCAGATCTACTGGATTGCGTTTGAATGGTTTTCTCATTTGGCACAGTACATGCGGGTCATCCGCAAAACACGTGACCGACCAACAAGAGTTCGCATGATCACCTTACCACAACATACAGCCGCCGCGGAACAATCACTTGGCCCCTGATCGCCCGCCCCGGCACCACAACCGGAGTCATCGATGTTCTGACAGGCTGCCCAAGGATACCTGCTGCAACAGGGCTTGCCCTGGTGACGACCACTCCGGCTCCGCCGGTTACCGACGAGGGCAAAGTGACGGATTTCCTGCTTTTCAACGGCATGGAGGTGGCTGTCATTCCCGACCACCGCGCCGCTCGTCACCGATATGGTCTGGTGCAGGATCGGCAGCGCGGATGAGCCGCCGGGGATATCTGCATGTCTTCGAGCATCTGATGCTCAAGGCGCCTCATGACGAGCACGGCTCCGTCGCCTGGAGAGATTGAACCCAAAGGGAGATTCAGATGTCTGAAGCGAATCAGGAAAAGTTGGACGCATTCTTGGGGAAAATGGTCGGCGATCTCGGTGCGATCGCAACGGGCGCGGGAGTCCTGCTGGGGGACAGACTCGGCCTGTTTAAGGCATTGCGCGAAGGCGGCAAGATGACGGCCGCCGAACTTTCGACACGCACCGGCACCCAGGAACGCCTCGTAAGGGAATGGCTTTCCGGGCAGGCGGCGGCGGGTTACGTCGACTACGATGAAGCGAGCGACAAATTCTATCTCAACGCCGAGCAAGAGCTGGTGTTCGCTGATGAAGACAGCCCGGCCTTCATGGCAGGCGCATTCGAGTTCCTGTCCGCGCTGTGGCTCGATGAAGAAAAGGTGAGGCAGGCATTCCAGTCCGGCAAGGGCGTCGGGTGGCACGATCATAGCGCGTGTCTGTTTCGCGGTACGGAACGGTTCTTCCGTCCAGGCTACAATGCCAATCTGATCGACTCCTGGCTGCCGGCCTTGGAGGGCGTCGTCGAGAAGCTCGAACGCGGCGTGGACGTCGCGGATGTTGGATGCGGTCATGGTGCATCGACCGTGCTCATGGCACAGGCCTTCCCCAATTCGCGCTTCGTCGGCTTCGACTATCATGCCCCCTCGATTGAGCGCGCCCGCAAGGCGGCCGAGGTAGCCGGCGTCGGCGTTAACACGCGGTTCGACGTGGCGGCCGCCAAGAGCTATCCCGGAACGTATGACCTCGTCACATTCTTCGATTGCCTTCACGACATGGGCGACCCGACGGGCGCCGCCACCCATGTCCACGGATCGCTCAAGCCGGACGGCACGTGGATGATCGTCGAGCCGTTCGCGCATGATCATCTGGCGGCGAACCTCAATCCCGTCGGCCGCGTTTACTATGCCGCTTCCACTTTCGTGTGCACGCCCGCATCCGTGTCGCAGGAAGTCGGGCTCGCGCTTGGAGCCCAGGCCGGTGAGGCGAGGCTGCGCAAGGTTGTGACCGGCGGCGGCTTCAAGCGATTGCGTCGCGCCGCGGAGACACCGTTCAACATGGTGCTGGAGGCCCGCCCTTAGCGTGGCCGTCGCCAGAAATTGCAGCTCATCGCATTTGATTGAAGATCACCGCCAAAAATCCGGACGCATCGGGGACATTTTCAAGGCGCCTGGGTTCACGCAGAGGTCGCTGCCGAGTTGTGTGCCAAGAGTCCCATACGTTGCGGCTCAGAAAGGACCCGACGCACGGCTACGAACATGCCCATAGTGATGGCCGCTATAATCACATATGCCCACCATGGCGCGTTCACAAAGCTGGTAAGCCACGTCGCACCGAACGCGCTTACGACAAAAACGAGAGCCTCGATAAAATGACTGAGCCTGTACACATTCAGTCGTCTCATCCTCATACCACCCATCCAAAGACTGAGCTTGTTGCGCTACTGCGACAGAGCCTAACATATTGGAGAGCGCTCACTATTTCTATGCTAAACAGTCTCGCCTGAGTATATGTTTTGAGTCGCTAATTATGGAATTCTGCCAGTCTGCATTTCCCCTGATCTGATGTAGAGCAGCTTCTAAGTGGGAATTAGTCCCCCATCGACCGGATCGGGCGACACGAACATGCGCTGAAGGCTTGGCGGAACGGCTACTGGGACCATGATGCTACTCGAATGCAAGATCGTGTCAGAACGTCCCGGGAAGGCTGCAGGCAGGGGATGTCAGGTCAATCAGCCTATAGATATGATACCGCCCATTCGCTGAGACTTCACGATGGGCATAGGAGGTGGGAATTCGTGCCTTGAGATGGACGCGGCTGTCGGAGCAGGCGAGCACGGCAGCAGCGATGGCCTGAACCTTCGGGCCGCTGACAAAAACGTTCACCACCGCACGCGAGCCGAACCCGTCGAGATACGTCTCGAAAGCATCGAGGTGGGCCATCAGCCCGAAAGCCTGGATGTCGCGAACTTCGCCATCTTCGAGCCGGTGGGTTTCACGTACCTTGGCCACCTGTTGATCGAGCAAAGCATCGATATGCGCATTCTTCTCGCTTCTTGGGACGAGGAGCGAGATCCGTTCCGGACTGACGATATCGATCAATCCGTAGAATACGTCGGCATCTCCTCCGATCCCCACGAGCAGGACTTTCTCTTCGCCCATTCCTCCGCTGCCTTGAAGATGAGGGACGGTGACGTATCGGTCCAAGCCGCTGGAAAAATCCTCTTTGCCGATCGCGTTCCCGTAGATACCTTCGGCGTACCCGAATTCGAGAGACTGAATCGACATTTTCTTGAATGCCACCGCAATCAGCCATTGGATGTAGATTCGCGGCATCGTCGAGCACTCGACGAAAACCTTCCGCAGGCTTCCTTCGTATGAGCCACATGAAGCGGCCATCTGAGTGAGCAGGTGATCGAGGAGATTGATGTTCTTCTGATACTCGATGGAAGGCTCGAGGGTGATCGCAGTCACTTCGACGCCCCATCGGGTACCCATAGCGATGAGCTTTCGCCGGTTTTCTTCGACGGCTGGGACGTTCGCTTCCTTCAGAGCAAAGTCCAGAACCACGATTTTGCCGACCTTCAGGTCAAGATGGTTTTCGAACGCGGCGAAACGCGTTTCCCATCCAAGCGCGACGATCGCGATATCTGCCTCCATCGTTTCGCAGGTACCTGCATCTCTCGCCTTCTCAGTGACGGCCAGATGGCCGAAGACTCGATACTCGACAGTTGAAGCGGTCATTCGAGATCGCTCTCGAAAAGCGAGTGCTGGAATTCGGTCTTGAGTGCGGGCCGCGCGACGAGCTCCTTAAACACCGAGTCGGCCCAGTCTTCTGGGAGCCGATGCCTGGTAAAAAGCAGGTCGACCATCTGCGCCGCAGGGATTGTGTTGATTTCGTACGGGCCGCGATAGGAGAACCCGAAGTAAGGTGCAAATCGCCGATGCAATCTGATCAGCATCTCCTTCGATGCGGGGTCGGCGCGGTCCACCTCAAAGTTGCCGGCGGCGGAGACCTCCCGGATAAACCCATCCCTTTCCGCCCGACGCAGGACCTCGTCCAGTTTTCCGCTGGGTTGCTCCAGTCGGTTCACCAGCGAGCGCATTTCCTTTAGATCAACCCTGAAAATGCCTCTCTCTGTCGTTCCTAGAGCATTTTCTTCGGCAAACTCTGTCTGGAGGCGAGCGGTCAGGTAACCCAACGCCCGCACCATGCGCACGCTCTCTTCTTCGTACGGATGTGAAAGCGCCTGAAGTCCATCAAGCTTCCGTTGAGAGGCGGCGTTCACAGCCTGTCTCTGCTGTTCGAGATGAATCTGTAAATCCGAGTTGATGAATTCCACCAGTTTTCGTGGATCACTGGAACTCGGAACACTGCGGCGGAAGATCTCTCCCATTATATCAAGGAAATCGCGTATACAGACGTCGCTCAATGATGTGATGATCTGGTGCCCTACGTACGGGTAGTCATGCAGACGCAGCATCTGGCACGCTTTCAGAAAAGCCCATCCCTGTTTCCGGGCGATCGACCTCTTCAGATTTGAAGCATCCGCCTTGCTCATGGGCCGGCGCTTGATTTCCGGGTTCATGAGCGCGAGCGCCAGCCCTTCGGCATAAGGGCGCGCTTTTCGATCAAGAAGGAATTGCTGCTGATCCGCCGTCCTCAAATTCACGGAGAGGAATTCACGTGCTGCATCAGCGAGTGCCACAAGCTCTTCTCTGCCCTCGGAATGACCCGATATGATAACCCGCTCGATGATGTCATTGACGGAAAGCCGCCCCAGCCGGTTTTTGAGCGAAAACGCGCTGAGCGCATCGTTGCGCTTGAGATCACTCCGCAGATGGTCAGGAAGCGCATAGTAGAGCCGAAGCGACGACACGTTCTCGCACAGCGTGGCGAACTCCCTCGGATCGACTGAATCAAGATTCTCGACGTCCCGGTCAGCATTCGAGAGCGACTGGCCGGGTATGATCGTCCGGATCGTGTCGTAAAGGCCGCCGATGTAGGCGAGGACCCATTTCACATTGCCGCGCGTCTTCCTCACCAAGGTGTTCAGGAACTGCTGTTGGAGCGGTGTCAGTGCCTCACAGTCGTCAATCAGGATCTTGAAGAAGGGCGCCCTGTCACCGGCGAAAGATGGGCCATTTAAAAGTGGGGTGATCGCGGTCGCGACCTTGTTAATGATCGCGCCAGGGTCTGTCGCTCTGAAGCCGGTCGCTCCCTCATCGGCGGCAAAGAAGAACGCGTTGAAGCATTCGTCGACGTACCGGGTTATCCCACCCCGCAGCTCATCTATGCTGAAGAAGTCGAGACGGGCAGGTTGGGGTATGAAGTGCAGCACTTCGCGATGCAGTGCCAAGGCGACGTCCCTATCTTCAGAGGCCCGGTATTTCAAGTGGCTGTCGCGTCTGAGCTGGCTGATGCTCTCGAGCAGGCGTTCGACTATCTTCAGCTCCAGATAGTGAGAGAAGATTACGAATTGCCGCGGGATCACGGCGGCCGTGTCGAAGCGTATCCGCTCCGGAATGAGGTTCAGAACCGCGTTGTCGATTAGGGGCGAAAATGTCTCATTGAGCTGGAAGAAGACGCCATACCAGCCGAGCTTGCCGACTTGGTCCGCGAGACTTTTGTCTTCGAGGATATGAACTGTGGAAAGCGAGCGAAGAATACTGGTCTTGCCGCTGCCTCTCGTCCCTGCGACGAAGACCGGCTTGGCGGCGGCAGAAATCAAGGCCGACTTCTGACTGAACCACAGTATCGGGCGACTTTCGTACTCGATCCTGTTGGGGCCGAACGGATTCTCCATCTCTATTCGTCCCTTACCTTAATGCGCCAAGCCGAGTTTGCCTTCGTGAGGCCGTCTATCTCGACGAAGCGCGCCGCTTGGAGCATCAGAAGAGAGTCTTCCAAATCTAGCCCGAGCTCGGCGGAGGCGGCAATCTCAGTGATCTCGTCCCAGAAGAGTAACCCATTCCCGCGCCTGGTGGCATGGTCGCGCAGTCGGCGCATCAGGTCAAACGTGTCGTTGTTCAGAAAGGCCTTGCCGTTGGACATAGTCGAGATGAAGCAATGTTCGCCTTCCATGACCGTCCCGTCGGCGACATTGGTGCGGTAGGGTATAAGTCGGATGCCGACGAGCTCTCCCTGATCGGTCGTGAAGAAGACGAGCTCATTGAAACCTGACTGTATCTCTGGTGCTGAGATGCAGATCAATTTGCCGTCCGGAAACCTTGGATCGTTGACGATCTCGACCGGATCGGCATGTATGTGTCCATGCAGGTAGACGATAGGCTTGTTGCCCTGCAGCAGCTGAGTTCTGACAAATCCGCTGTTGAGCATCTCCGCGTATGGCGTAATGCGCGGAGTCTTTTGTGGCAGCAGATTGTGATGGCCGATCATGATGCCGTAACGCATGTCGGGCTGCTGGAGCAATTCCTGTAGGCCTGCAAGCATCTCACGCGAGATGTATGGCGTGTCCATCTGACCGTAATACTCGTCGTCGGACGCCTCCTTGTCTGGATCGCTGGGAGGTGTCGCGGGCGAATGTCCCGAGGTGTCCGGCGAGCCGAGATCTACAGGTTCTGTAGAAGGACCGAGTGCCTCGAGACGATCACGAAGGAACGCGGGAAGGTTCTGAAGCTCCCAACTGCCTATCGCTGTGTTGACGAGGATGAAGTTTGCGCCTGCGGATCCTGTCGGAAGTCTGAAGTGCACGGGTTGGTCCACGGGAACGGTCTGCCAACCCAAGCGGGCGGCTAAACTCGCCATTTCGCTGAATTTCTCAGTCGGTCCAAGTTCGCGCGCGTCATCACGGTTCACATCGTGATTTCCCGGTACGAATATCAACGGAAGCGCCTTTGAACTGCGCCCCTGTGCGCGGCAGAGCAACGTGAAATGCTGGAATGCCGAAGCAATGAAAGTCTTGTCGCCACGGCTCGTGAAATCCCCCATGAAGGCGATCGAATCCAAGGGCTTCGAAGTCGTCAGCCGCCGAAGCTTCGTCAAGACGGCACGCAGCGAAGACGCGCGTAGCTTCTGCGTTATTTTCGGAGCGAACTTGCTATCCTTGGCATCGATGTTGCTAGAGGAAGGATGCCAATCCGGATAGTGAATATCGCCTACTTGAAGGATTCGCACCCGTCGCATAACTCGCCCCCCCGCCGAGAGCCATAGACTAATCCGTTCGCTTTTGCCAAGCGCGAAACGATCATCCGACCGCATCGCCTGGAAAGCGCGTTTATCTTTTTGTTGGTAATGGAGAGGCACGACGCAATTGTGCCCCCGGTTGCTTGTCTGCCCACCAAATGGGCACTCAATCTGGGCGCATGGCTTATGATTTCTCGAGTTTGTCCCATAACGAGTTTGAGGATTTGGCCCGCGACCTCGTAGGTCGCGAGATCGACAAGCGTTTCGAGGCCTTTCCCGAGGGACCGGACGACGCGATGGATGGTCGACATGCCCTTGCCGGCGGCGACATTGTGCAGGCGAAGCACTACCAGCGGTCAGGCTTCTCGGCGCTGAAATCCAAGATGAAGAGCGAGCGCACAGCCATTGATGGCTTGGCGCCCTCGCGATACTTCCTCGTCACGTCGGCTTCGCCCGCGGCAGGCGGACACCGGCATGCGCAGCAGGATGAAGCCAGTGAGGGCCAGTAATACACGACAATAGTCATTAGGCTAGAGTACAGTCGCCTTGGGAGGCTGTTCGAATTCAATCCGGCGCTTTTCGGCATCCTTTTTTCGTTTGGTGGTGTCGATACGATATTGGTCAATTCCATCAAGATCGCTCTTCATATCGTTTGGTGTTGGAACTGGAATGGCCTTGGCGGACGCCATGTCATGTCCAGAACGCTCCGAAACTCGCTTCATGGCCCAATAGATTCGCTTGTGGTCTTCGTCCTCGACCACCACACCCTTCAGGCTCTGTGTCTTGACATCGCTGTTAAATCGCTCGACGACTTTACCGAGCAGGATTTCTTCAACGAGCCTCTCCCAGGTTTCCCGAAGATCGCTGTAGAAATCCTTCGCTGACCTTCGCCAAGCATCGGTGGTGAAATCAGTGGCGCCGTCGAAGCTCTTCAGGCGCGTCTTGAGAGTCTCGATGCGCTTCGTGACAGACTGTGCGATCCACGGCTCGTCAGTTTCGCTAATCAAGCCAAAACCGGCAGATTCGGACTTGTTGATGTAGTTTCGAACAAGGGGAATCGGCGGATTGGCCTGCGCAGCTGCGTCAACCACCTCGTTGAAGAACAGAAGATTATGGGTGAAAATAATAATCTGACGTCCTGTGGCCGCTTCTTTTACGAGCCTTGCCGCGACCCGCCTGATCCGAACATGGTCGAGAGATGACACGGGGTCGTCGATGATCATGCCTTGACGCGATGTGTCTCCTCCGACCTCGGCTAAGAAACAGGCCAGGGCAAGCGCGCGCTGCTCTCCTTCGCTTAAGACCTTGCTGTTTGAGATCGCTTTTGCCGCGTTGAGCCCGACCTCGAAATAGCTCTGCCCATCTTGACTACGATCATTAACTGCGAACGGGATGTGCGTTAACGCCAGAGTCTCAATCTCGGCGACGACGCGCTTTTCGAGATCCTGCATGACGAGGCTTCGTCGAAGCGACGTCATCTGCCGTGACACCGAGCCTGTTTCGACAGCATCGCAGCATGAGAGAAGCTTGCGCCGCTCTTCGAGATTCGCCAAGCGCGCGAGAACGATGGTGAGATCGTCGCCCAGTTTTTTCCGATCCTTGAGTGTATCGCGACGAGCTCGATCGGTAGCGCGGTTCCCGTCGTCGGCCGCTGCCTTGTCGTCCGTCAGCGCTTCGGCCTCTAGCGCCTCCGCCTCCGTTCGGAGTTTCGATGCAACTGGCGCCGCAAGTTGCGGGAACGCAGCGTACTCGGACAGCGCAGCCGCAACGACAATTGCATCACGCCTTTTACCTGCCTCGACATAATATGCCGAGATCAGGGCCACCATCGCCTTGCGTGCGGCGGACAGATCGCCAAACTCTCCGAGAGCCGCCTCAACCGCCTCCCCGGTCGCAATGGTGAGTCCTTTGATTTGGCGCAGGGCCTCTTCATGGGCAATAGATGCGACTTGCGCCGCCTTATTTGCGGCGCCCGTTACGAAGTCATTGAAGGATTGGATCCGCCCCGCGGCGTCCGCCGTCATCGGCTCCTGGCAGAGCATGCAACGATCGCCTTCCTGATCTGGCAAGTGCTGATGATCGATGCCAGTGACGCTCGCTAAATAGGCTCGTGCATGGTCGAACATATACCGCCAGGGAGAAAGCCCAACGCCGCTCAACGGCATAGTCGCGAACGCTCCTGAGGCGGCAAGTTGTGCAGCCTGCGCTGTAGAATCGGCTGTTGCATATAGATTGCGATAAATCTCGAGGGCCGCCGCTGAGAGAGCCGCGTCGATCTGTTCAGATGCAGTCAGCAGTTTTTCCAAGGCCGCCTTGGCACGCCGACGCTTTGTCGCCATCGTTGAAGGGTCGCTTGCCAGAGCCTGTTCGAGGCCAGCGAGATCAGCCATGTCCTGCTCTGAGAGGGCAGCGAGGTTTTTGATTTCGGCTGCGGAAGGCATCACGTCCTTTGACTTGATTTCGAGACGAGCCAGCAGCTTTACGACCGCGCCGGCAGCTGTGTACCCACTCGGCAATGGTGTCTTTAGGTTCTTTTCGATCGCTTTGATTTCTTCCCGGAAGTCGGCTTCGAGCTCGGTGCGGTGACGTCCATGGCTTTCGAGAAGCGCGATGGCTGCGGGCAGAAAACCGATACGGTTTTGCTTATCGACGTAGAGGCGAGCGTTCGCGGAGTCGAAAACGGAGATCCGTGCAATTGACGCGGGGGGCAGCGTTCCGTCCTTCCAGGTTATGGGGGTCGGTTCCGTAGCACCCTCTTCGAGAAACCGGACAAGCACTTCGGCTGGCGGTTTGGTGCCGATCTCGAACACGTTGCCAAGAAGATCATCCGCCGTCAGACTACGGCAAAGCTTCTTCGCGATCCGGCAATAGCCGCTCTTTCCGCTTCCATTGTCGCCGTAGATAATGGTGATGCCATCGGTGGCGAAACGCAGTTGCTGCTCTTCGGCGAGGCGGTTCAAATGCTTGACGGGGCCGAGTGAGCAAAGCACCGCGCGCGGCTCGTTCGAACTGTTGGCCCTCAAATGCTCCGCCGAGAGCGGAGAGCATTCGGGCAGATCAGCGGTAAATCCACCGACGTGGCGGACCCGAGCTGTTACACCGGCCTTATCCTCCTGCTCGAGGTTGAAGCCCGGCCGCGCGGCGTGTCTTCTTAAGGCATCCCTAATCCAGTCGGGCTGCTTATCCGCCCATTCCAAAAGTCCAACCTCGGCCATTCCTGCCCCCCGAATCTTACCATCATTATACTTATTGATTAGTCCAGATTCGATGAATTCGCTTGTCTGGACAAATTTTCCTCGCGATCGCACATAGAGTGCTGGAGATGTACCCAATAAATGACCTCCCCCCGCGCCGCTAGGTCAGCAAACAAATGCTTCAGCGATCAAACGTCTCCACAACGACATCAGCAATCAAAGGCATTGGACCGCGCGCACGAATTTAGGTAGCCGGCAACGCGTACGAGGAGATAGAGCTGGAAGTGCGTGCCTTTCGATAGTCTATGGGCGGAATTCGACCGCCTCACCGATAGGCCGATCGAGGTTCGCCGTCACTGTCGGGCTGGGTCCGAGTCCGCGATAGGCGCCACGACAGCGCTCGCGATAGGCGCGCAACGCTTGGTCCATGGCGCCCGGACCGCCACACATTTGCGGATGACGTCCTGCCCGTCTTGGGTTTCAGCAGCGTGCGCCGGCGCTCCGATTTCCGCGACTTTTGGATCCCCTCCAATCGTGACGACCGATTATCGCCTGTCTCCATTTCGACCGTTATCTGGGCGGTAACACTTTTAGAAATCTATGCTGCTGGACATAAGCGGCGACCATACCGAGAATTTACTTTCAAATTCTGGCGGCAAAGTTCTATCGTAAATGAAAATAGGGGATGGGGTATGGAAACGAGTTCGGAGACTGGCGATGCTGCCGGTATATCAGCCGCGCCCGTAATAGAAGTCGTGGCGGACATCGCCGCCAGCTTTACATATGCGTCCTTCCAAAATGCTATTCCGGTGATCCGGTCTATCGCGCTCAACAACCCGACCCAGCAGGGTTTCGAAAAATGCACTCTCGAGCTGACATCGAACCCCCCTTTTTTGCGCGCCAAAAGCTGGACAATTGATCGGATCGTTGCTGGCGACCGGCTTCCCTTAAGCGATCGAAAAATCGATCTCGACGCCGGCTATCTGGCCGGTCTCAACGAGGCTGAGCGCGGGGAGATAACGTTGCGCCTAACCTCAGGAGGCGCAGTGCTGGCCGAGCAGCGCGTTGCGGTGCGCCTGCTTGCCCGCGACGAATGGGGTGGCGTCGTCGATATGGCGCAATTGCTCGCCGCATTCGTCATGCCGAACGACCCGGCGATCGCAGGACTGCTGCGTTCCGCAGCGGAGCTGCTCGCAGCGCATGGTCATCCTTCCAGCCTCGATGGCTATCAAAGCGGCAATCCGCAACGCGCATTCATGCTGGCGGCCGCAATTTATTCGGCCATTGCTGGCCTATCGCTGCATTATGCAGAGCCACCTGCGAGCTTCGAAAGCCGCGGCCAAAAAATTCGACGTCCCTCAATTATTACGGCAGAAAAGCTGGCAACCTGTCTCGATACCAGTCTGTTATTCGCGTCCGCCCTGGAGGCGACGGGCTTGCATCCCGTCGTTTTGATGTTTCAGGGACACGCGGCCGTCGGCGTCTGGATGACACAAAGGACGCTCGCCAACGCCATTGAACCCGATGCCATGGAGGTCCGCAAGGCGCTGGCATCGCGCGAACTCATCGTGTTTGAGACGACAGGCGTGACGCATCGGCCGGCGATGACGTTGGAGGCTGCCCAACACGCAATCGAACAGCGGCTCGACGAAACGCAGGTAGCCACCTTTGTCGCAGCCATCGATATACGCCGCTCGCGCAGCGGCGGCATCACACCGCTTGCTTCGCACGAACCGACGCGCCGCAGCGTGGATGCAGAGGCGGCAACCGAAATCGCGTTGCCGTTGCCAGCCGCACCGGCCGTGGTAGCCCTGCCGGTCGAGATCGTCGAGGTAAAGCCGACGACAGCGGCCGGACGGATCGACCGCTGGCAGAAAAAGCTCCTCGATTTGACACTGCGGAACCGCCTGCTCAATTTTCCGGACTCCAAGAAGACAATTCCGTTTCTTTGTACTGACGTCGGCTACCTCGAGGACCGTCTGATGGCAGGCGCTTCGATCCGGCTGATTTCGCTCCCCGAACAGAATCCACTGGGCGAGCGGGATGCTGTCCTCTATCGCGAGGTGCACGGACGTGACCTCCAGCGTGGCTTTGCCGCGGAAGCGCTTCTGCGCGACGAGCTCCCGTCGACGCTCGATGGGCGTCAATTGGAATCCCGGCTGATCGATCTTTACCGGCAAGTGCGCAACGATTTTGCCGAGGGCGGCGCGAATACGCTCTTCCTGGCGGTCGGCTTCCTGCGCTGGAAGAAGAAGGCCGAGGACGAGCGCAGCTATCGCGCGCCATTGCTGCTCGTACCGGTCAAAATCGAGCGCCGCAGCGCAACATCGCATTTTACCTTGCGCTTCCATGAAGATGAACCGCGATTCAACGCAACCTTGTTGCAGTTTCTCGAACGCGACTTCGAGCTCAAACTGCCACAGTTTTCCGGTGAGCTGCCCGAGGACGAAAGCGGCGTTGATGTGCCGAGGCTGCTCGGTCTTATGCGCCAGGCAGTGCGCGACGTCCCCGGCATGGAGGTGGTGGACGAGACGGCGCTGTCGACCTTTTCCTTCGCCAAGTTTCTCATGTGGAAGGATCTGGTCGAGCGTACCGATGCGCTGCGCGAAAACCGTGTCGTGCGCCATCTGATCGACACGCCGGAGATAGCTTTCGAGGGCAATGGCGCATCATTCCGCGACGAGCGCGAACTCGACCGGCACTATGCCCCGTCCGACATGGTTTTGCTGCTGCCGGCCGACTCCTCACAGACCGCCGCAAGTCTTGCCGCCGCTGAGGGTCGCGATTTTGTCATCATCGGTCCTCCCGGCACTGGCAAGAGCCAGACCATTGCCAACATGATTGCCAACTGTCTTTCAGTTGGCAAAACCGTGCTGTTTGTGGCCGAGAAGACGGCGGCGCTCGATGTGGTGTATCGCCGCCTGCGCGAACATGGCCTGGGCGCGCATTGTCTCGAACTCCATTCCAGCAAGGCGGACCGACGCAACTTTCTCACCCAGCTCAGGATCAGCTGGGAAAGCGGCGTGCGCGTGGACGCAGCGGAGTGGATTGCGATCAACGAGCGGCTTCGCGTCCGTCGCGACGAACTGAATGCCTATGTCGAAGCGCTGCATCGGCACCATGTCAATGGTCTGACGCCTTATCTGGCGCTCGGCATCGCTCTCAAGAACAAGCGGCAGCACGCTCCGAGATTGTCCTGGCCATCGCGCGATTCCCATGACGAGGCAAACCGGCTGGCGCTGGAGCATATTGCCGCCGAAACAGGTCTCGCATTTCAGTCGGTGGAGATGCGGTCGGTCTTGCGTCTTATAGATGTCACCGAGTGGACGTCAGGCTGGCAGGACAATTTGCTCGAAGGGGCAAAGACCCTCAAGAATGCGTCCGAGGTTCTAGCGACCGCACTCGACGCCTTCCTGGTGAGCATCGGCCTGCGCGCCAAAGGCGACGCGTCAAAAGCGGAGCTCGAAGCGCTGCGAAAACTAGCAGCGGCACTCCAGGACAGTGCCGGCTATGACGTCAGCATTGTCTTTGATCGAGATTTCGCCCAGTTGCGGGGAGCCCTCGCCACTCTCAATGAGGCAATCGGAGACTATCGCAAGTCTCGCAAGGACCTGTCGGCCCGCTATGACGAGGCTGCCGTTGCGCGCATACGGGTGGAGGACATAGAGCAGCAATGGCAGCAGGCCGCTTCTGCATTCTGGCCAAACAGTCAGTTGGGCAAACGCAAAGTCCAGAAGCTGCTTCAAGGCTATGTCACAGAGGGGGTAGCCGATCCTCAGCACGACTTGCTGCTGTTGCGCCTGATGCAGGACCGCCGGGCCACTGTCGAAGCCAACATCCTATCTGGGAAGCCGATCGGATTTGCCGCACTTGATACCGACACCCACCGTATCGATCAGATACTCTCGATGGCCGAAAGGCTTCGACAGACGCTACGCCTGCCCGGCCTCGGCACGGAGGATTTCAAAGCGCTCCTGCAAGCAACCGCCCCGAGCCTGCGAAGCGGTGCAGCAGATAGCACGATGCGCTATGGGGCAGCCCGCTTCCTTGCGGCTTCTGCAGCATTCGAGGCTGCCAAGACCCAATTTGCGATCCCTGCTGGAAAGACGCCGTCTTGGGCAGAACATGATAACCCGCTGACCGAATTGACGACTGCGATGGGAGACTTGCTCGACGCCCGTCATCTTCTCCGGGACTGGACTTCGTGGTGCGGCATTCGTCGCAGGGCTGTCAGTCACAATCTGGGAGCGTTGGTCGACGATATCGAGGCGGGTCTAGTGCGACCAGCTGAAGCTCAATCCGCGTTCCGCCTGGCCTATGTACGCTGGTGGCTGCCGGCCACGCTGGATGCCGATCCGGTGCTGCGGAATTTCCGTCGCTTCCAGCACGAGCACGCCATCGAAGATTTCCGGGAAATCGACGATCTTGTCCGCGCTCAAGCAAGCCTTCGCGTCATCAGTGCCATCGCTCATGGTTTGCCGGCTGTGCAAGGCGTCCCGCGCAATTCCGAGTTGGGCCTGTTGCGCCATCAGATGGAATTGCAGCGGCCCAGCCGGTCAATCCGCGAGATGATTGGCGCGATGCCGACGAGCTTTGCCAAGCTCGCGCCGTGCATGCTGATGTCCCCTCTTTCAATCGCTCAATATCTACCGCCCGACCAAGCCCTGTTCGACGTGGTGATTTTCGACGAAGCATCGCAGATCACCACCTGGGACGCCGTCGGTGCCATCGCGCGAGCCCATCAAACCATAATCGTAGGCGATCCCAAGCAGTTGCCGCCCACCAATTTCTTTGGCCGCAACGAGGAGGACGAGGAAGTCGTCGAACACGAAAAGGATCTTGAGAGCATTCTCGACGAAGCCAAAGCGGCCGGCATCCCGGTACGTGACCTGCGCTGGCATTATCGTAGCCGCAATGAGTCGCTGATCGCCTTTTCCAACCATCACTACTATCAGAACCGGCTCATCACATTCCCTTCGCCAACGGTGGAAGATCGGGCAGTTCAGCTGCGAAAAATCACGACCGGCATCTATGACCGTGGCAAAAGCCGCACCAATCGAATCGAAGCCCAAGCGGTAACCGACGAGGCGGTCAGCAGGATGCGGCGTTGGCTGGCCCTACCGGAAAAGGACCGACCCACGCTCGGAGTCATCACTTTCAACGCGCAACAGCAGTCGCTCATCCTCGACCTTTTCGACAAGGCACGCCAGACAGAGCCGGAGCTTGAATGGTTCTTTGCCGACGAGCGTATTGAGCCCGCCATCGTCAAGAATCTGGAAAATGTCCAAGGGGACGAGCGTGACATAATCCTGTTTTCGATCACCTTTTCGCAAGATAATGCCGGCAAGCGCAGCATGGATTTCGGCGCGCTGAATCGGGACGGCGGCGAACGCCGGCTGAATGTCGCGGTGACGCGTGCGCGGCAGGAACTGATCGTATTTTCAGGTTTTGCCGCCGACCAGATCGACCCCAACCGAACCAAAGCGATCGGCGTACAGCATCTCAAAGCCTTTCTCGATTTTGCCGAACGCGGCGCTGTGGCATTGCCAGCGCAGGAACGCGGATCGGTCGGAGCCCTGGAATCCCCTTTCGAGGAGGCCGTCGCTGCCGAGCTTGAGAAGCGCGTATGGACCATCGTTCCTCAAGTCGGCATTTCGGGCTTTCGAGTGGATATAGGGATCCGGCATCCCGATCTCGCCGGCGCCTATCTGGCTGGGGTCGAATGCGACGGCGCGACCTATCACAGTTCTGCCACGGCGCGAGATCGAGACAAGGTCCGCGAGCAGGTCCTGCGCGGCCTCGGGTGGAACATTGTCCGGGTATGGTCAACCGATTGGTGGTTTGATCTCGAAGGTTGCACCGAGAGGCTTCATGCCAGCCTGGCCGCGCTGCTCGAGGAAAGCCGTCGCAAACAGGCTGAACAACAGGAAAGTGAAGCCGCGATCCATTGGGACATGGGACATAAGGTCGACCCCATGGACCCATTGCCAGCCGAAGACCTAGCATCGGCCGGCGAACCGGAACATCCGTCGATAAAATCAGAGCCAGAACTTGTCGCCGCTCCCCTCGCGACGGGAGAGCGCCCATCGGCATCTGCAGGAATTTTGCCTGCGGCCGCGCATTCGACGCATGATACCGTACCGACGGGCGGCCGTTATCGCCTGACTGATCTAACCGGATTTTCCACCAGCCCGGATCAGTTTTATGACTTCGTCTACCGAGGCACGCTGCGGTCCATGGTCGACGCGGTGATCGAGCAGGAAGGACCTCTGCGAGATGACGTCCTTGCGCAGCGCATCGCACGGGCGCATGGCTGGCTCAGAACGGGCAACAAGATTCGGGAGCGGATCGACCTGCATCTGCGCGAGTTCGATAGAACTGAAGAATCCAGCGGCAGCTTCCTATGGAAGAGAGGGACGGTGGTCGACCTGCTTGATTATCGCATGCCGTTCGATGCCGATGCCCGCCGGTCCATTGCCGACATTCCAATCGCCGAGCTGGCCGCTGTCGTCGTTGCGAACGAGGACATTCTGGAACAGTCCGACCCCGCTCTCGACCTTGCACGTCTGCTCGGTGTCGAGCGACTTGCGGCGATTTCACGCTCCCGGCTGGATGAAGCCATCGATCGCGCCCAGCGCAACCTGGCATCGACATAGTCTCGGAGACTCCATGTTTCGATTCATCCACAGCTCCGATCTTCATATCGGCAAGCGGTTCGGCAACATGCCAGAGGATCTGCGCGGGCGGCTCCGTGAAGCGCGCCATGGCGCGATCAGCCGGCTGGCAGAGCAGGCACGCGTCCATGGTGCATCCACCATACTTCTGGCCGGCGATACGTTCGATACCGAAACGCCCACTCCAGCGATGTTGCGGCAGGCCATGGCCGAGATGAGCCAGAGCGCGCCTCTGCGCTGGATATTGCTGCCTGGCAACCATGATTCCCTGTTGGCTGATCAATTGTGGAGTGCAGCGGACAGCGTTGTGCCGGACAATGTCCTGCTGGCGACGCGGCCCGAAACCCTGACCATTGGCGCGGACGTGGCGCTGCTGCCTGCACCTTGCACCACCCGCAGACCCGGTCGCGACCTTACCGAGTGGATGAACAGCGCCGCGACGCCGCAAGGCGCCATCCGGCTCGGCCTTGCTCATGGCGCTATTCAGAACTTTTCCGAAGATTCAGCAGCGTCCGATGTCATTGCACCAGATCGCGCGACTAAGGCCGGCCTCGATTATCTGGCACTTGGCGACTGGCACGGACCCGTCACCATCAATGAGCGCAGCCGTTATAGCGGTGCGCCCGAACCTGACCGTTTCAAGCATGATACACCCGGTCAGGCCCTTGTCGTTTCCATTGCCGGGCCTGGCGCCGTGCCCGAGATCGTGGCCGTTGAAACAGCTAGCTTTTCCTGGAAAACCGCTCCCCTGCATCTGCTGTCTGGCGACGACAGCGCCGCGGCATTTGAAGCGTTGCTTCCACCGGCTCATCTGCGGCGTCAGACTTTGCTGCGAATTGCCGCGTCTGGCCGGGTGCGGTTAAGTGGGCGAACGATCCTTCAAGCGGCGATCGCGGTAGCCGCGCCCGACTTCGCCTATCTGGAACTGGACGGGGACGGGCTCGCGACCGACTGCGAAAGTGGCGATTTGGATCGGATCGACCGCTCTGGTGCCCTTCGCGAGGCAGCGCAGGCACTGTTGGATGAAAGCAGCGACGAAACCCGGTCGGCTGTCGAACGCGACATATCGCGAGAAGCACTGGTTCGGTTGTTCAGCTATTGCGAGGCGATGGGATCATGAAACTTACGGCCCTTCGGCTCCACAACGTCAAACGGTTCGCCGGGCAAGGCGTCGCCATCGAAAACATCGGCGACGGCGTCAACGTGCTTTGCGCGGTCAATGAGTTCGGCAAATCAACCTTCTTCGAAGCGCTGCACGCACTCTTTTTCCAGCCTCACACGGGCACACCCGAAGGCGTGCGACTGTTGCGGCCTTACAGTGGGGGCAATCCGGTGGTGGAGGCCGACATCACCACTTCAGAAGGACGCTATCGACTTGCCAAGCAGTTTTATGGCGGCAGGCTGGCCAGCGTTATTGACCTCGACGGCGGGCGACTGTTGGCTCAAGCCGATGAGGCCGAAGCCTTTATCGGCAAACTAATCCATGGCGGAAGCGCAGGACCGGCAGGATTGCTCTGGGTTCGCCAAGGGGTCACCGGCATCGAAAGGCGCAGCAAAAGCGAGGAGGACGGCGAAAAACGCGTGCGCGAAAGCCTACTGTCCTCGGTTCAGGGGGAAGTTGAAGCCCTGACCGGCGGGCGACGCATGGCCGAAATCGCCGCGGCATGTGAAGAAGAACTCTATAGCCTGGTTACGTCAACGCTGCGTCCCAAGAGCGGCGGTCTCTATGCGGCAGCGCTCGACGAGCGTGACAAGCTGGTGAAAGACGAGCAGCGTCTCAGCGCCGAAGTCACCGGTCTGCGCGATTCGCTCGACAAGCGGCGCATGGCGTTGGCGCGTCTGTCTGAGCTTGAAAACCCCGAAGAAGGCGCCACTCGGCGGGAAGCCATCTCGGCCGCGGAAGCCGCAGTCGAGGCCGCCAAATCGCACAGCGAAGCCTTGAAAGCCGCCGAGGCGGAAGCTGCCCTTGCCGCAATTCACCACGACGCGGCGCAGCAGGCCCTCGATAGTTTTCGGACCGCGCTCAAACGAGCCACGGATTTGCGCCAGCAGTCGACGATTGCGCAGCTTCGCCGCAGTGAGGTTCTCGATCGGCGCGCTTCTGCCATTGCCGAAAACGAACAAGCGATGGGCGAAGTTCAAGCAGCCGAACTGGAAGAGCGCGAAGCACGCGAATTGCTCGCGCGGCTGGATGCGACTCTTTTGGCGCGTGACGCTGCCGAACAACTGGCCGGCTCGGACAACCGGTTGAAACAAGCCGAAGTCGCCAGAACCCAGATCGAAGATGGAGAGGCAGCACTGGCGATGCTGGCGGTGCCGGAACAAGCTGTCGAGCAACTCCAGGCGCTCGAAATCGAGATCGCCAGCCTTCGTGCAGCTCACCTGGCAACCCTGCCGACGCTATGCATGGAATACCGGGACGGCGCCGCCGATTTGGTGACCATCGATGCCAAGCCCTTGCCCCATGCAGAAGACCAAAGCTTTGCTGGCACCGTACGCCTGGATATTGCCGGCATCGGAGCCTTGACCCTGCGATCGAATCGGCCGCAGCAGGCCGACCGGACCATCGAAGACGCCGAAGCGAAGCACCGCAGCCTGCTTGCGTCCCTCGGTGTCGATAGCCTCAGGACGGCACGCCAGCGCCTAGTGGAAGCGCGCGACAAAGCTACCGAACTGGGCTTGGCGCGTCAGCGACTTGCCGATCTCGCGCCCAAGGGGATACAGCAATTACACGAGGAGCTTGCTCGTCTGAGTGCCCTCGGGGCCGGGGACCTCGAACTCAAAGTCGATCCAGAACAGATCCGGCAACATCATGCCGCAGCCGAGCAGCGTGTGGCGACAACACGCAACAGCGTGCGCGAGGCCTTGCCTTTGCGCAGCCATGCCGACGAGGCTGTCATGGCTGCGGAGACGGCTTATGTCACCATCCAGGCGGAACTGACCAGCCTCGAGGTCATATTGGGACCCGATGCAGCGCGCGAGGAAAAGGGGCGCTTGCTGCTCACCGAGGCCACCGCACGACAAAAGCTGCGCGAAGCGGCCGAAATGCGCGCTGCTCCCCTGCGCGACGGCGCTCGCGATCTCACCAGCGCTGAAGCCGTTCTGCGCCGCGCCCGTTCGGTTCAGGATGCCGCCACACAGGAAGCAAGTCAGTTGCGTGTAACCCTGGCCGATCTCAATGGCCATATTCGCACTCGGTCCGACGACGCGGTGGAAGAAGCTTTGCGCGAGGCCACAGAAAAATTGGAAATCGCTGGAGAGCGAGCGAGACGCTTCGAATTCGAAAAAGCCGTCCTCGACCGGCTGCGCACGACGCTGGTCGCTGCGCGCTCGACGGCACGCGATCTTTATCTGAAGCCGGTCATGTCCGAGCTGCGACCGCTGCTTGGATTGCTATTCGATGACATCTCCATAGTGTTCGACGAGAACACACTGTTGCCACAGACCGTTCGCCGCAATGGTCAGGATGAGGATGTCGATAGGTTGAGTGGCGGCATGCGAGAACAGCTTTCGGTTCTGACACGTCTGGCCTTCGCCCGTTTGCTTGCCCGCGACGGCCGACCCACACCGGTTATCCTGGATGACGCTTTGGTTTATTCCGATGACGACCGCATCGAGCGCATGTTCGACGCTTTGCATCGTCAATCACACGATCAGCAGATTCTCGTTTTCTCCTGCCGCCAACGCGCGTTTGCAAAACTCGGCGGTAACATTTTGCAGATGAGCGACTGGCAACCGGGTCGGTCATAAGCGGAGATCGCGCAGCCTCAGCTAGGGCGACGGCAGATCGTATCGTGTTACGATTGCAATGCCGTTTTCGATCTCGATTTCGATAACTTCATTAATCAGGAATTCCTCTGGGCCAAGATCCTCGAGGAGAGCATCGAAGAGCTCTCTCTGTTTTTCAGGCCCGACCTGAGGGACGACGATAATCAGGCCGGCGTGAACCGGTTCTTTGGCATAGAGCTTCCTGAAGTCCTTAGCATTGTTGGTGACGAAGGTGAAATCCTCATCGATAATGAGCGGCATGAGGTCCCAGTCGGTTTCGCCGCTTAGCCCAAGCCAGTTGACGTGGTTTGCTTCATGTCCGCGTTCTTGGGCTACCGCAACCAGAGACGTGTGCAGGCACTCATCGATCAGAAACCTCACGAGGTCACACGCGTCTCGACCTGGCCGACGGACCTGGGTCGCCCTTCAAAACCACGCGCTTCGACGACTTTATTTTCACGCCCTGCTCGACCAGCTTCTTAGGCCGCCCACGAACCGGGTGCGCGGCGACCCACATTCTGGCGAGCTCAATCACGCGCGGCGTTAGCTTCGGATATCCCTCCAGAACCTCCGCTTCATCTGCGCCCTGCGCTAGCATCGTCGTGATCATACGAACAGGGATGCGGGTTCCTTTGAAGACAGGCTCTCCGCCCATCACCCCTTTAACGCGGCCGATGGCGGCCTCCGCTTCATCAAGATCCACGATGCGCGCTTTGAGCTGTTTACGTGCCTCGGCGACGTCGACGATCAGCAGGTCGTCGGCCCTTACGGTCTTGGCCCTTGGGGCAGCTTTGATTTCCTCGAACAGGCGGTAGCGACGATCAGCGGGCAATGTCGCACCCACGCCATACCAAAGCTTGAGCCGCAGCAAATCCTCGCCGGTCAATGCCCGTCGGACGACCCCACCGATGCGCCGAGCAGTGCTTGGCACAGTATCGACAATGCGTTTGTCGATCGCATTGTGCACGGCCTTGATTCCTATCCCGCTGACGGCGGCTGCCTCTGCGGGGGTGTAGATGCGAGCAAGTGTGCCCATTATTCTTCTCCTTATAAAGAATAATATAGGCCGTTTGACCCCCTCCGTAAAGGCACGCGTCTTTGGAATCACGGCGGTTAGCAAAGGCGGTGGTGAGCCGAGAGGCCTCACAAACCCTTGGGGCTCGAGATGGCAGACTCGGCGCAGTATAATTGCGCTAACTATCGAATTTGCAGTTGGCGACAAACGACACACGAGTTCGTCGCGGACTTTTAACTCTGCGAAGGCGCGTCTTCGAGCGCTTTGAAACCCTACACCCATCTGCAGGCCATCTGTATCAAGCTTTGGACCAAAACCGTTTCCATCGCTCACGAGCGTTCTCTCTGGGGGTCTCAAGTGGGGCTTGCCCATGGCCACGAATTTTTGGGCGACAGCGGTGCAGAGGCCGCATACCGCTGCCTGCTTGACGTCGCTGACCGTGTCCATGTCCGAAATTTGCCTACAAATTTCGGACGCCCTTGGGCGCGCTAGATTCGCTATGGAAAGCTGGAAGCACTCGCAAGCCCGGTGGCCACAGCGTCTGCAGCGCCAAGCTATTCCTCCGTATCCAAACCCGCATCCTCATGGCCACTAGCCAACTCTGGCATAATTTCACCAGCAAGCAGCTCATCTCTGCTCAGCAGCCCGGCATCCTCGAGCGCCTCGCAGTCCGGGAGATCGCGAAGCGTGTCGAGGCCGAACTCGAGCAGGACGCTTTTGTCGTCACATAGGTGTAGGGAGCGCCGGGCGTCGGACTGCGCGGGTTCGACGCGATCAGGCCGGTGCCGCAGATGGCCGATCAGGTCGCGACTGATTACTTCCCGAAAACCGACGACAATTCGGCGCGGGTAATCGGCTGGAAGTGCCGAACACATCAGCATCAGCACGTCCGACCACGTCAGGTCCACGGCACGCCCGCTGCTTCCGCAGGCGCGGATGGCATCGGCATAGGCCGGCCGTGTCAGGTGCTTCCAGCCGCCGGCGACAGCGACGAGGTCATAGGGCCGTCCGCGCAGCTCTCGGATGTCGTCGATGAGAAGGTCACGGGCGAGCTCGCGGGAGAGACTGCACCGCAAGCGCGTCCCGCGCGCGCGAACTGCTCGATCAACTGATCTCAGACGACGACGAATCTCGTCCAGATTCCAAAAGCGGTGGCCGCAGCGGCGCTTTGCGGGCTCGCGTTACCACAGATCGCAGAACTGTGATCTCGCCTTGTGCCCGAGACCGCAATCTGGGCTCGCGACGAAGCATATCGCTTGCGATCATCAAAGGACGCGTCGACGCCGTCGGTTGCCTTTTCCACCGCCGCCTCACACATCGTGTTGGGGCTGAAGAGCTACCTGCAAATCCTCGCAACGGGCGCGGCCGCATCCTTGATTTTACAAATTGACACGTCTTGGTTTTTAGAAAATGCCACGTGCGATGATGGCGCCAAAAAAAAATGTCACGCGAGATGATCATGCCTGAGGTAAATGGTCCGCCAAAGTTGGGAAAGGTATACCGGTTGAATGGTGGATAGGTACGCCGGATAAAAAGGGCTTCGGGTTCCGGAAGACGAACTAATCGACGGATAGGCGCTGCTCGTGAGGGAAACTGCATGCGCATTACGGTTATGACCATCCAGGGATGTCGGATATGATCTTGAATAGTGACATTGCAGGCCAAAGAGCGGCCGAGAAGCTAGCAGAGGGCCTGAAATCGCAGGGCAAGCAGCAATACGAAGAAAGGTCGAGGGAACGCGAACGAGATGTGTCTCGTTAGGTCGCACGTTGCACCAGGGGTGCGTCGGAAGGCACTCCGCCGTGTCCTGAAGAGGTAGCCTGCACTTGAGAATAGCCACGGTGGTACCTTATTTTCGGCTGTGAAGCACACGAGACCCGCGACGTGAGACCCAGTTGCTCAATACCCAGTTGCTGGGTGAGCGTGCATGACTGCCAACGGAAGGTCTTGCACGCACCCTCGCGATCTTGAGCAATGGTCGCCATGACTTTCTTCTTGCAGGCTTTTGAGTGGCCCAGCCTGCAATCACCAGACCCCACCGACTCTAAAGAGCGTGGCAGACGGGATAGTCGAGGTTGCCCGGCACAATTACGCTCAAGGCTTGCGCCGCCCAGAGGACACGCTGAAAAGGCAGCATGGGCGCGCAAGCACGCCATTCACGAGAGGTTCGACATGAAGACTATGCAAGAAAAAGACATTCCGGCATTCGTGCAAGCAGTTGTGGAGGCCGGCTGCAACATTTGCGCGATTGGCAACTTGGGATATGTCTTTGGCGATGCTGATTTGACGCCGGCGCAACGGAGGTCCGTCGAGCCACAGCTGCGCAGGATTGCTGAGATCTACGGCGAACGCGATCATCTCATGGACGAGATAGCTGTATATCTGCGGTCGATCGGACGCCATGTCGAGGTTGAGCCGAAGACAGGTGTTTCCTGATGGCCGCGATCGATCGCGTTCCGTAGTCGCCATTTCTATTGGGTAACGAGCAGCCGTCTTCCAACCTCTGAAACAAAAAAGAGGTGACCCCCAAAGGCCGCTCTCGAGACCGCAAGTCTGAGCCGCTAACGCATTGCGATAACCAGGCTGTCCGAACTGGGCGTCGATGCCTTCCTCGACCAGGTCGCGGTAGGCGGCGATCTCATCTACCGCATGCATAGCCAAGCCAGAGAAGTTTTCGGCAGCGGAATTCTCGGTCGCTTCCCCTTTTATGACTAGAGGGTGCGGCCGATCCGGCCGCGACGATCTCGCAGGGATTGCCATATACGGCAACACGAACACCGGCGGATCAATACTCGGATAATGGCGGCCGGCTATGTAGCGATCGATCGCGCACCAACATATCAATGCAATAGCTTAGTTGCTTTCAAAGGCGGGTCTCTACGAACTGCAAGCAAGCTAAACGATTGCGTCAACTCTTCCTCGCAGAGCGAAAACTCCGCGCCCACGCGATTTCTCTGCTGGAACAGCGGCACATCCTCAGCGCCAGGACACGGCCGCCGCCGTCGGGTTTTACGAAGCCGGTGATTGCATAAGTTGCCCGCAAGATATCATTGGTATCGGGAACGCCGCCGATGCCGCATCCTGAATAGAGCGGCCGCTTGCACCTGCCAGCCCGACGACCAGATCATATCTGCAACTCCATCTACCTGGACGTGGTGCAAATCACCTCGCTGAAGCCGCAAATCGTCGCCTTCGACCAGGATAACCACATCCGTGACCGCCTGAGCTACTCGGTCGATCTCGACGCACATGGCCGATACAGTTTTTCCATCCTTCACGAAGCGAATGAGACTTTGGCCATTCCAGCCCTGGTCTACGGGGCGTGACTTGTCCCCGATGCATGCGCGAGCTCTCCGCTCGGCCGGCCGCCGGACGTCGCCACCGGCCGAAGGCGCCCGAAGGCGCCCGAAGGCGCTTGACAAAGCAGCACCGGCCCATTCAACTTGAGGCATTCACCAGGGGAGTCCCGGTAAGGGGCTGAGATACTGCTGGCTTTCGCGGCGCAGTGACCCGTTGAACCTGATCCAGTTCATACTGGCGTAGGGACGGTGCAAGCGCTTTGCGGGAGTTTACGCCCGAGGTCCTGCTGCAGCAGGTCTACAGAAGCGTCTTTTCATCCTTCCGGCACAGAACTGGGTCTCCAATGCATGAGCAAAGGAGCCTCACGATGAATGCCCTCACCCCCGCCGTGTCGACGGGACCACTGCCCGCCTCGCGGAAAATCCACAAGCCCGGCGTCCTCTACCCGCAGATCAGGGTGCCGATGCGCGAGATTTCCGTCCATCCGACGGCCGGCGAACCGCCCGTCACCGTCTACGATCCGTCCGGCCCCTACACCGATCCATCAGTCCAAACCAGCATCGAAAAAGGCCTTGCCCGGCTTCGCCACGAATGGGTCACGGCGCGTTGCGATGTCGAAGCCTATGACGGCCGCCACGTCCGGCCGGAAGACAATGGATTCGCCACCGGCGAGCGCCTGACACCGGAATTTCCGATACGCAATCGGCCGCTCAAGGCCAAGCAGGGCAAGGCGGTGACCCAACTTGCCTATGCGCGCGCCGGCATCATCACGCCAGAAATGGAGTTCGTAGCCATCCGCGAGAATCTCGGCCGCGAGGTGATGCGCGGCAAGCTGCAACGCGACGGCGAAGCCTTCGGCGCGGCGATCCCAGATTTCGTCACACCCGAATTCGTGCGCGACGAGGTGGCGCGCGGACGCGCAATCATTCCCGCCAACATCAATCATCCCGAGAGCGAACCGATGATCATCGGGCGAAATTTCCTGGTGAAGATCAACGCCAACATCGGTAACTCGGCTGTCACATCGTCGATGGCCGAAGAGGTCGAAAAGATGGTGTGGGCGATCCGCTGGGGCGCCGATACGGTGATGGACCTGTCGAC
>NZ_RZOJ01000250.1:0-9092 GCF_003998845.1 Mesorhizobium sp. M4A.F.Ca.ET.022.05.2.1
ACCAGAAGCCGTCCCGATGCCGTCCACGGGATCGGGACCTCGACGCCGACATCGCTGGAAATGCGGAACGGGCCGGGCGAATCCCGGCAGTCGAGGACGACATATTTGTTGCCGCGCAGACCGCACATCTGAACGGTCTCGCCGGTCTCCGCGGCCATCCTGTCCAGCGTCTCGAGGATGCGACGGTAGTGCGCATTGTGATGCGAATAGGCCCAGCCGAACAGGTGCATCGCGCGGCCGAAATAGACATAGCCCTCGGTGCCGACATTCTCGAGCATCTCGGCTTCGAGCAGGCTGTTGACGATCTCGTAGGTGGTCGAGCGCGGCGCGCCAATCATCTTGGCGAGGTCGCCGACGCGCACCGGCGCACGATGCCTGAGCAGCGCCTCGAGCAGCATGATGACGCGGTCGATGCCGCGGCGGCGCTCGCCGCCTTGCGGTGCAGCGCCACCCGCCTCGATCAGATCGGTCGCGCTATCGCTCATTTCGGCCGTCCAAAATCATTTTAAGTCCTCGTCTCAAGACGCTTGAAAGATGCCAAGGCTCAGTCTAGCATCCCGCCTGTCCGATATACAGGCACGATGTCTGAAATACCGGACAGATTAACGAGCCGGACAGAGAAGTCCAGACGAAAAAACGGGCGGTTCCGCAACGCGGCAACCGGCGGTTTTGTCGTCCCGACTCCGCACGCCCGGACACAACCACTGAAGGGGAACAGTCATGATGAAATCGCCGTTTTTCGCATCCGCCAGCGCCCTTTGCCTCGGTCTCGTCTTGGCCTTGGGCGTAGGCTCGCAGGCCAATGCCGCCGCCAAATGCATCAAGGGCGACCGCAAGGCGCCGTACACGATCGGCTGGGCCAACATCTATTCGGTGCCGACCTGGATGAAGCAGACGCAGGGCACCATCGAGGCCGAGGTCGAGGCGCTGAAGAAGCAGGGGCTGGTCGACAAGCTGGTCGTCACCGACGCCCAGGGCGACGCCAACGTGCAGATCCAGCAGATCCAGTCGATGATCGACTCCAATGTCGACGCCATCATCCTGATCGCCGGCTCATCGACCGCGCCGGCGCGCGTTATCGCCGATGCCTGCGCCAAGGGCATCGCTATTATCAACTTCGACAGCCTCGTCGACACCGACCAGGTGACCGCCAAGGTCAACACCGATTCCTCGCAGTGGGGCGACCAGGCCGCCAAGTTCCTGATCGACGCCATCGGCGGCAAGGGCAAGATCCTGATCCTCAACGGTCCGGCCGGCGTCTCGGTCAGCGACGATCGCCGCAAGGGCGCCGATGCCGAGCTCAAGGCTCACCCGGACGTGAAGATCCTGGCCGAGACCAACACACCCTACAATGTCGCGCCGGCGCAGGAAGCCGTCACCAGCCTGCTGTTCGCCAATCCCGAAATCGACGGCATCCTGTCGCTCGGCGGCGCGCTGTCGGCGGGCGCGGTGCTGGCACTCGACAAGCAGGGCCGCGACCAGGTGCCGATCACCGGCGAGAACGCTCGGCAGTTCCTCGAACTGTGGAAGGAAAAGGGCCTGAAGAGCTGGGCCACCATGCAGCCGAACTGGCTCGGCGCCTTCGCTACCTACACTGCCGTCCAGGCGCTCGAAGGCAAGGACGTGCCGGCCTTCGTCAAGATCCCGTTGCCGGTGATCGACAATTCCAACATCGACGAGTACCTCGCCCGGGCCAAGGATTTCCCGGCTGACGGCTATATCTATTCGCCCTACGATGAGGAGCTGTTCAAGAAGCTGCTGGCGCAGAAATAGGCCGGAAGGGTTGTAGCATTGACAACCATGGCTCCGCTCCTAGCCGCGCGGGGGGTGTCGAAGGCCTTCTTCGGCAATCCGGTCTTGCGCGACGTTTCCATCGCTCTCCAGCCGGGCCGCGTGCATGCGCTGCTCGGCGAGAATGGCGCCGGAAAGTCGACCCTGATCAACCTTCTGTCCGGGGCGCTGCGCCCGGATGGCGGGACGATCGAGGTCGACGGGCGCGGGGTGGCGCGCATGACGCCGGCGCTGGCGCGGCAGGCCGGCATTGCCGTCGTGCAGCAGGAGCTCAGCCTGACCGCCAGCCTTTCGATCGCCGAGAATATCGGCCTCGGCGCCTATCCGAAGCGGTTCGGCCTGGTCGACTACAATGAGCTCGCCGCCCGGGCAAGGGCGGCGTGCGACCTCGTCGGGCTGCACGAGCCACTGTCGACGCCCGTCGGGCAACTGCCGCTCGGGCGCCGACAGATGGTGGAGATCGCCAAGGCGCTCTACCGCCGGCCACGCGTGCTAATCCTCGACGAACCGACCTCGTCGCTGTCGGCGACGGAGACGAAAATATTGACCGATCTGTTGGCGCGGCTGCGCCGGGAAGGCATCGCCATCCTCTACATCTCGCACCGGCTCAACGAAGTGATGACGCTCTGCCAGCATGTCACCGTCCTCAAGGACGGCACCTGCACGGCGGACCGCTCGCTGGACGGAACCGACGCCGCCGGGCTGGTGCGGCTGATGGTCGGTCGCGACCCTGGCGATCTCTTTCCCAAGTGGCAGGCTTCCGCCTCGCCGGCCACCGCCATCTCGGTCCGCAACTTTGCGGCCGGCCTGATGCGCGACGTCGATCTCGACATCAGGACGGGCGAGGTGCTGGGCATTGGCGGCCTGGTCGGGCAGGGGCAGGAGGACCTGTTGCTCGGCCTCTACGGCGCCATCCCGGCGAGGACGAAGTCGGCGACCGTCAACGGTGCCCCGGGCCTGCCCGGTGGTGTGCCGAAGGCCAATGCGCTCGGCCTCGCCTACGTGCCGGCCGACCGCAAGCGCGAGGGACTGCACCTGATCCATCCGATCATCACCAACATGATGCTGCCTGCCTTCGCGCGGCTGCCGGCGCTGAAGCTGCGCAGCCGCCAGGCCGAACGCAAGACGGCAAAGGGCCTTGCCGCGCAGCTCGCCATCAAGGGCGATCTCGAGCGGCCGGCGCAGGCGCTGTCCGGTGGCAACCAGCAGAAGGTCGCGCTGGCAAAATGGATGCCGCATGATCCGCTGGTGCTGCTGCTCAACGACCCGACACGCGGTGTTGATGTCGAGACCAAGCGCGAGATCTATCTGATGCTGCGCGCCTTCGCCGCCGCTGGCAAGGCCGTCGTGCTGCTCAGTTCCGACACGCCGGAACTGGTGCATCTGTGCGACCGTGTGGCGGTGGTGCGGGAAGGTCGCATCGCGGCCACGCTCGAACGCGCGGCGCTGAGCGAGGAAGCCATCGTGTCGGCGGCGATGGGCGCCGAGAGACAGAAGGTCGCGGCATGAGTACTTCTTCCCCCGCGAAAACCGCCGGCGCCCTCTATTGGCCGGTGCAAGCGCGCCGCAATATCGGCGTGCGCAGCCTGTTCGTCGTCGTGCTCGCATTCCTCATTGCTTATGGCGTGCTGTTTCCTGGCCTGTTCACGGCCTCCGGCTTCGCCAAGTTCACCCAGAGCTGGTTTCCGCTGGCGCTGGTGGCGATGGCGCAGGCGATCCTCATGCTTACGGGCGGCATCAGCCTGGCGATCGGCGCCACCGTCAGTCTCGGGGCGGTCATCGCCGCGACCACCATGGCCGGGCCACTCGGCGTCGCCGGCGGCGCCGCCGCGGTGGCGCTGACCGGGCTCGGCATCGGAGCCGTTACCGGCTTGATCGTAGTGCGGCTTCGCTTGCCGGCGATCGTGGTCACGCTCGCCGGTTCCTTCATCATTGGTGGCGCCGCACTGCTGATCCTGCCAAGGCCGGGTGGCTCCATTCCGGAATGGTTGTCCGACCTGCTGGCCGGCGACACGCCAGCGGCCTTCGTGCTTCTGTTGGCAATCGTTCTCCTTTGGAAGCTCTATCTCGCCACGCCGCTGGGACTGAGCCTCTACGCCGCCGGCGAGAATCCGGTCGGCGCCTTTCGGTCCGGCGTGCCGGTCGATATGGCGCGCGTCGCCGCCTATGCGATCAGCGGCCTGCTCTCGACCAGCGCCGGCCTGTTCGTCGCCGCGCAGACGGGCTCGGGCGATCCGGTGATCGGCAATGCCTTCACGCTCAACTCCATCGCCGCCGCCGTGCTCGGCGGCATCGGTTTCCTCGGCGGGCAAGGCACGATGCGCGGCGCGCTCGCCGGCAGCCTGTTGCTCAGCCTGATGATCAGCGTCATGTTCTTCCTCGGCTTCACGCCGGTGGCGCAGTATGTCGCGCAGGGGCTGATCATCATCGGCGCCGTCGCCATCCCGCAATTCCGTAAGGTGCAGCCATGACAGCCTGGAACGAAAGCGCGGGCGGCAAGCGCGCCAAGGCGATCCTGAAGAGCCGGCCCTTCCTCACCGTGGCCATTGTCGCGGCAGTCTGGATCGGGGCGAGCTTCGCGTCGCGCGGCTTCGGCGCCTATGGCCATCTGCGCTATCTGGTCGAACTCGGCGCCGTGATCGGCCTGGTCGCGGCGGGCCAGACCTTCGTCGTGATCGCCGGCGGCATCGATCTTTCGGTTGCGGCGATCGTCACCGTCAGCGCCATCAGCCTGCCGCTCTTGCCATGGCAGGCCGACCCGACCGGCCTTGCGCCGGTGCTCGCGGTGCTTGCGCTGACCACGGTGATCGGGCTGGTCAACGGGCTCGGCGTGGCGCTGCTGCGCGTTCATCCCATGATCATGACGCTGGCCATGGCGACCTTCCTGCAAGGGCTTCTGATCATCATTGCTGGCGGCAGTGCCGTCACCGCCGAGAACCCGCTGGTGCATTGGCTCGGCAATGCGCGGCCGGCAGGGATCCCGGCGGGCATCCTGCTCTGGGTGGCCGTTTCCGCGATTGTGCTGACGGTCATGCACGCCACGCCGTTCGGCGCGCGCATCTTCGCCATGGGCGCCAATCCGCTTGCCGCGGCCCTGTCCGGCGTGCCGGTGACGTCGACGACACTCGCCGTCTATGGCATCAGCGGCTTCACGGCGGGGTTGGCGGGCGTGCTTGTGCTCGGCATGAACGGACAGGGCTATGTCGGGATCGGCGATCCCTACTTGCTTGCATCGATCGCCGCGGTGGTGCTCGGCGGCACGTCCATTCTCGGCGGGCTCGGCACCTATGCCGGCACCATTCCCGGCGCGATCCTCTTGGTGACCATCACCGCGCTGATCACCGTGGTCAACGCATCTCCCGGTTGGCGCAGCATCCTGTTCGGCTCGCTGATCCTCGGCCTGCTGCTTCTCTCAGGCCGGGAGCAGGCTCGTCGATGACACGTCGTCCAGCCGGTAGATGCGCTTGGCGTTGCCGAAGAACAGCGCCGCCTGCTCGTCCGCGGAAAGGCCGGAAGCAATGGCCTTGAAGCTGTCGTACACTTCGTCGAACGAGGCATGCAGGCCGGCGACCGGGAAGTCGGAGCCGAACATGGCGCGCTTCGTTCCAAAACAGTCGATGCAGTGCAGCACCACCGGCCGCAGGCTGTCGAGCGTCCAGTCATGATCGTAGGCGACGAGGTCCGAGATCTTGACGGCAACGTTGTCGCGCTGCGCCAGAAGCCGCAGCCCGTCGCGCCACCTGCGCATGCCGTCGGTGTCACGGTCGATCGGGCTGCCGCAATGGTTGAGGACGAATTGCTGATCCGGAAAGGCCGCGGCGAGGCGAGCGGCATCAGCCAGTTGGCGCGGGAACACCATCAGGTCAAAGGAGAGCCCGTGGCGCGCGAGCAGCTTCAGTCCGGAGCGCCAGGCCGGATCGTCCATGATGCCGTCGCGGGCGGCGAAGCGACGCGCCGGATCGGGGTCCCAGCTCAGAATATCGCGCACGCCGACGACGCGATGGAAGGCAGCCTGCGCTTCGATCAGCGCCGGGGCCTGCCGGCTGGCCAGCGGCACGTGCACGACATAGCGTGTCGGGATGCCCTGCGACTTGTCCAGCGTCTCCAGCCAGCGGGTCTCGCCGACGCAGTCGTCGGCAGCCCAGCCGGCTTCGACATGGACGGTGGCGACGACAGCGTGCCGGGCGGCATCGCGCAGATAATCCTGGGGCAGATAGTTGCGGCGCAGCGGGCCAAGCTCGCCCAGGCCGCCGCGTTCGCCGGCCGTGGGCGTCAGCCAGGGATTGCGGCCGAGACCCAGGTCCCAGAGATGATGATGGGCATCGATGATCGGTCCACCGTAGGGAATGGGCATGCGTTTCTCTCAAGCGATGACCGGCACCGGCAATCTCTCTGGAACGGCGCAAGGGGTAGCATCGGATGAGTGAAAACACACCGGCTCCGCCGCTCGTCGTGCATGAAAATTTTCTGCTCGACGACCGCGTCCGCGGCGTGCCGCCAGGCACCTCCGGGCTGGACAGCAGACAGGTCGGGCAACAAGGCTGGCATCCGGCAGACGGCCGCATGTCGCTGCCTTTGCTGACGCTCGACGAGGCCGCCTTCACCTCAAATCGCGACCTCTTCCTGCGTTATGTCCGCGAGCAGGGCGCCGAGATCGCGCCGCACGCCAAGACGCCGATGGCGCCGGACCTTGCCCGTTCGCTGGTCGAGGCCGGCGCATGGGGCACGACGGTCGCCGACATCAGGCAGGCCACCGTGATGCTGAAAGCCGGGCTGACGCGGCTGATCATCGCCAACGAGGTCGGCGGCGCGGGCGGCGCCAGCCGCCTCGCGGCACTCGCCGGCGCCTGGCCGGATGCCGAGCTTAACATCTTTGCCGACTCTGTCCCCGCCGTGGGCGCGCTGGCGCAAGCCTGGCGGGCCAATTCTGCCTTGCAGCCATTGCCCGTTCTGGTCGAGCTCGGCGCGGCCAGGGCAGGCGCGCGAAGCACGGCTGAGGCGGAAGCGATCGCCGATGCAATCGCGGCGACCGGTGGACGGCTGCTGATCGCCGGCGTCGCGACCTATGAAGGTGCGGCAGCCCAGTCCGATCCGGTGCGTGCCGACGAGGTGGTGTCGGCGCTGCTGGCAAACGTCGGCGACATGTTCCTCAGGCTCCGCGCCCGCGTCGGCGGCGAGGCGCCATTGATCGCGACGGCCGGCGGTTCGGTCTTTTTCGACAAGGTGGTCGCGGCGCTTTCGCACATTGTCGCGAAGGACAGCAATGCGAGGCTGGTGCTGCGCAGCGGCGCCATCTTCTTCCACGATCATGGCGTCTACGATCGATCGCTGGGGGCGGTCGATGCCCGCAACGGTTTTACCGTCAATGGCGCGAGTGTTTCGGCGCGGCGCTTGTTCCGCCCGGCGCTGCGCATCTGGGCCGAGGTGCTGTCGCGGCCAGAACCAAGCCTCGCCATCTGCGGCATGGGGATGCGCGACGTCTCGTTCGACCAAGGCTTCCCGAAGCCGTTGATGGTCCATCGCGCCGGCCATGCGCTTGCGGTGCCGCCGAAAGCCGAGGTCATAAAACTCAACGACCAGCATGCCTTCCTGTCGCTTCAGCCGGGCGACGACATCGCCGTCGGCGACGTCGTCGAGTTCGGCATCTCGCACCCTTGCACGTGCCTCGACCGCTACCGCGTCATCTTCGGCGTCGATGGAAACGGGCATGTGGCGCACGCCTTCCCCACCTATTTCGGCTGACCAGAGCCCTATGAGAGAACCTCGAAAGGATCCGTCATGATCAAGTACTTCCAGTCCGGGTACCGCATGTCGCAGGCCGTCGTCTATGGCGGCATGGTGCACATCGCGGGGCAGGTCGCCAACGACCGCAAGGCCGGCATCGAGGCGCAGACGAGTGACGTGCTGGCCAAGATCGAGTCGCTGCTCATCGAGGCCGGCAGCAGCAAGTCGAAGCTGGTGGCGGTCAACATCTTCCTGCCGCAGATCGGCGACTTCGATGCCATGAACAAGATCTACGATGCCTGGGTGGATCCGTCACGGCTGCCTGCCCGTGCGTGCGTCGAGGCACGCCTGGCCGATCCGGACCTGCGCATCGAGGTCACGGCGGTGGCGGCCGTCTGAGAGAGAACCATGCACACCGGCCTCGTCCACACGCTCGATTTCGACCGCGACGGCAAGACATCAGGTCATTTGAGCATCCCGTTCTCGATCGACCGCTCGCCCTATTTCCAGGTCAAGGTGCCGATCTGCCTGATCCGCAACGGCGAAGGCCCGTCGCTGCTTTTGATGGCCGGCAATCACGGCGACGAATATGAGGGCGAGCTGTCGCTGGCCAGGCTTGTGCGCAGGCTCGATCCCAAGCGGATCAGGGGTCGCGTCACCATCCTGCCGATGGCGAACGCGCCGGCGGTGATGGCCGCCAAGCGCTGCTCGCCGCTCGACGGCGGCAACCTCAACCGCGCCTTTCCGGGCGATCCGTCGGGCGCGCCGACCAGCCGGCTCGCGCATTTCCTCGAGACTGAGCTGTTTGCCCGGCACGACGTCGTCTTCGACATCCATTCCGGCGGCACGTCGATGGAGCATCTGCCGACGGCGCTGGTCGAACGCAATGCCGACCCGGAGCGTCACCGGCGCGGCGTCGAATTGATGCGCACGCTCGGCATGCCCCATGGCTTCATCGCCGACAACGGCCCGGCGTCGCCGACCTCGATGGGTGCCGCGCGCCGTGCCGGCGCGATCGGCGTCAGCGGCGAGTTCGGCGGTGGCGGCACGGCAACGGTGGATTCCATGGCGCTCACCGCCCGTGTGCTCGACAGGCTGATGATGGCGCTGGGCTTGGTCGAGGCGCCCGTTCTGGCGCCGGAGGCCGAGCCTGCCGCTCCAACGCGGCTGCTTTCGCTGTCGCGGCACAGCCAGGGCATCTATGCCACGCGGCGCGGCTGGTTCGAGCCAGCGGTCAGGCTCGGCGACAGCGTCAGCGCCGGACAGCTTGCCGGCTGGTACCACGACCTTGAACGGCTCGACTTCGGCGAGGAAGCCCTGCATTTCGCCGAAAGCGGCATCGTGCTGTCGCGCCGGCTGCACACGATGTGCGAGGCAGGCGATTGCTTGATGCAAGTCGCGGAGCCGGTGGACAGCTGAGAGCAAACGCCGGGCGATGCAAGGAAGCCGAGGATGACCATGCAGCTATCAATGTGGACCTATCCCTGGGACATCCAGGACATCGGACTGGAGACGATCGAGCGTGATCTCGTCGAGCGTGCCGGGCTCAATATGGTCAGCCTCGCCACGTCCTACCA
>NZ_RZOJ01000251.1:0-9026 GCF_003998845.1 Mesorhizobium sp. M4A.F.Ca.ET.022.05.2.1
GCGGAAGAACCCGATGGTCATGGCAGAACGATACGCGATTCGAGGAAAACGGATAGAACAAAAAAGAAACGGCGCCGCTCGCGCGACGCCGCCTATCGTGCCGAGACCTGTCGCGGGGTCTCAGTCGTCAAGCAGGTTCGAGCCCTTGCCGCGCTTCGAAGTCGTCGACCCGGTGGTCGTCGTCGGAGCGGTCGGCTTGTTGCGCTGAGCCATGAAACGGTCAAACTCGTCCTGATCCTTGGCGCGGCGCAGCTCGCGGGCATATTCATCGAACTCCGTCAGCATCTCGTCAAGCTTGCGGCGTTCCTCGGCCAGGCGGTCGAGCTCCTTCTCGCGCCAGTCGTCGAAGGCGACGTTGCCGGTGCGCGACGAGCCGTGGCCCCAGCGCGCGGCCTTGTCGGAGCCGCGGCGGCAGCCGGCGAAGATGCCGTCGGTTGCGCGGTTCACGTCACGCTTGAAGCCGTCGAGCCGGTCGCCCCAGATGATGTAGGCGAGCATGGCGAAGCCGAGCGGCCAGAACACCATGAAGCCGATCACCATCAGTGCGATGGTCGCCGGCGTCCAGGCCGGACGGATCAATGCAGTTGTGTTCATTTTCTCCCAGTCCTTCCGTTGGAGACAGCCAATTCCGGCTGCGTGGAATCGAAATGGGAAGGGCAAAACAGCGATTCAAGACGAGCGCACCCAAAAGCGGACAAGAGGTTGAAATGATTGTCTCATTTTGAGTTCTTCGAGGAAAAGCACAACCATGCCGGCGACCAGGCCCCAAAATGCCGCGCCAACGCCGAACAGCGTCAGGCCCGAAGCGGTGACGGCGAAGGTGACGATCGCGGCCATGCGGTGGCCCTCGTCCTTGAGCGCGATCGAAAGCGCGTTGGTCAGCGGCGCGATCAGCGCAAGACCCGCCACCAGCACGATCAGGCTCTGCGGCAATACTGCGAAGATCGCCACCAGCGAGGCGCCGAAGACGGCGAAGACGAAATAGGCGAGTGCGTAGAAAGGCCCGGTCTTCCAGCGTTCGGCGGGGTCGGGATGGACGTCCGGCCCGGTGCAGATCGCCGCCGAAATGGCCGCCAGGTTGGAGGTGGCGCCGCCAAATGGCGCCGACAGCAGGGAAAAGAAGCCGGTAACGCCGATCAGCGGGCCGGGCTCGGGATGATAGCCGGCGGCTCTGAGCACGGCGAGGCCGGAGAGGTTCTGCGAAGCCATGGTGACAAGGTAGAGCGGCAGCGCGAGCCCGATGATGGCGCTCGCCGTGAAATGCGGCGCGATCAGCGTCAGCGTCGACAGTTCCGGCACCGGCAGGCCGCCGACACGGCCGGTCAGGAAGGCGGCCAGCCCGCCGCCGATCAGCACCGCCAGCACCGACAGTGCCGGGTTGAACAGCCGGATGACGAAGAAGGCCGCGATCAGCGGCAGGATCAGCCAGGGGTCGCCGGGAATGGCCTTGAAGGCATTGGTGGCGAAGCCGACGAGGATGCCGGCCAGCATGCCGGAAGCAACGGACGGCGGAATCCTGGCGATCAGCTGGGTCAGCGGCTTGAACAGGCCGGTGGCGACCAAAAGGACGGCAGTTACGATGAAGGCGCCGACCGCCTCGCCCACGGAAAAGCCGCTCGATGCCGCGACCAGCGCCAGACCGGGCGTCGACCAGGCGGTGATAATGGGCATCTTCGTGCGCCAGGACAGCCACAGGCACTCGACGGCCATCGCCAGGCAGATCGCCGTCACCCCGCTCGCGGTTTCGGTCTGGGTCGCGCCGACCGCCTTGGCGGCGGCGATGACGACGGCCAGCGTGCCGCCGAAACCGATGATCGCCGCAACGAAAGCGGATATCGGAATGGAGATGCGCATGCTCACGGGCCTCGCTGCACCACATCGCCCACCACCCGCACCAGCATGTCGAGATCCTGCGGCCGTGACAGGCGGTGGTCGCCGTCAGGAATGAGCGAAAGCGTCACGTCGTCGGCCGGCAGGAGCGCCGCGAGCTTCAGCGCATGGCTGGACGGCACTTCCGGATCGGCGAGGCCCTGCAGGATGTGCACCGGGCAATGGGTATCGATCGGCCCGTCCATCACCAGGTTCCGCCTGCCGTCCTCGATCAGAGCACGGGTGTAGATATAGGGCTCGGCCGAATAGTCCGACGGTTCGGCGAAGAACCCTTTCTCGGACAGATCGTGTTTCTGCGCCTCGGTCAGCACCGGCTCGATCAACTCGGCGGTAAAATCCGGCGCCGGCGCCAGAAGCACCAGGCCGGCGACGTTGGCGTCACCCGTCTTGCGCAGCTCCTGCACCATGCGCAACGCAATCCAGGCGCCCATCGAGGAGCCGACCAGGATCTGGCTGCCCTGCGTGAAACGGCGAAACACAGCAAGGCTTTCGGCCAGCCATTTCGAGATGGTGCCGTCGGCGAAGGCGCCGCCGGACTCGCCATGGCCGGAATAATCGTGGCGCAAGAAGGCCCGGCCATCTTTTGCCGCCCATCCGGCCAGCGTCTCGGCCTTGGTGCCCAGCATGTCCGATTTGTAGCCGCCGAGCCAGACGATGCCGGGCGCGGCACCTTGCGCCTGCCTGACGGCGATGCTGGTTCCCTCGACATCCAGAAACACGGGAGCGTTGGCGGTCATGGCTGGCGATAGGTCCTGTTCCTCACGCCGGTCTTTTGGCACGGCGGGGCGTTCGACGAAAAGTGCTCAGTAACTTTCTTTGCTTGGTGCAGGCGCGGGATCAGGTGATTTCTTGAGAAGCCTGTGCTATTGACTTGCGCCGCGCGCTCACCACATTGGCGCGTCCCGACGATCCGAACTTTTGAACCCTGAACGAAACGGCCCAAGGAGACCACGACCATTCGCAGACCTTTCAAAGCAGCGGCGCCCACCAAGGATGGGCCGCGCTCCAACCGTGACATCCGGGTTCCCCGGGTCCAGCTTATCGACGCCGAAGGCCAGAACCGTGGCGAAGTTTCCATCAACGACGCATTGCTGCTCGCCGAAGAAGCCGGGCTCGACCTCGTCGAGATATCGCCCAACGCACAGCCGCCCGTCGTAAAAATCCTCGATCTCGGCAAGCTGAAATACGCCAACCAGAAGAAGGCGGCCGAGGCGCGCAAGAACCAGAAGGTCATCGAGATCAAGGAGATCAAGATGCGCCCGAACATCGACAGCCATGACTACGAGACCAAGATGAAGGCGGTGCGCCGCTTCTTCGAGGAAGGCGACAAGGTCAAGCTGACGCTGCGCTTCCGCGGCCGCGAGATGGCGCATATGGAACTCGGCATGCAGCTTCTGAACAAGGTCCGCGAGGAGGTGGCGCCGATCGCCAAAGTCGAGGCGGAACCAAAGCTCGAAGGCCGCCAGATGATGATGGTGCTGGCGCCCCGTTAAACGGGGCGGGCACCTTCTTCCAGTCCGATCCGTGCCGCATGACTGCCCAAGCCTTCGCTTCGACCCCGGCTTCGAGAAAGCAGAATTGACCAGCCTTCACCGCAGCGTGCCCTAAAATCCGCCTGAATTGCGGAGCAGGGCGTCCCGACGATCGGCGGGGCGCCAGTTTTCATTCCGATCGCCGGCAATCTCGACGATCGGATGTATCATGGTCGATGACGTCAAATACCCTGACACCACCCATGCAAAATATGGCTTGGGCAATTACCAGCAAATACGCAGAATGGTGATTGCGGCGCTGATCGTGGTGCTGTTCGCAGCGCTGTTGTTCGGCCAGTCGACCTTTCCGCCCGATACCTGGGTGCATGAATCGATCGAGATGTTGGGTGTGCTGCTGATCTTCCTCGGCGTCGTCGGCCGCCTGTGGTCGACGCTCTATATCGGCGGACGCAAATCCTCCGAAGTGGTTACCGGCGGCCCCTACTCGATCACCCGCAACCCGCTCTATGTGTTCTCGACGGTCGCCGCCGCCGGCGTCGGGGCGCAGATCGGCTCGTTCACCGGGATCATCCTCTTCGCGGCCCTATGCGCCGGCGCCTTCCACATCGTCATCCTGCGCGAGGAGAAGTTCCTCAAGGAGGCGCTCGGCGCACCCTACCAGACCTATGTCGCGCGCGTGCCGCGCTTCTTTCCCAACCTCTCGCTCTACGATGAAGGCGATACCGGCAGCTTCAAGCCGCGCCTGCTGCTCACCACGCTGCTCGACGGGCTGGTGTTCCTGGTCGCCCTGCCGGCCTTCGAGCTGATTGACGGCGCGCAGCAGTCGGGTGTGCTGCCGGTGCTTTTCCGCCTTCCCTGAAGGACAGAGCGTCGCACAGCCTGAGGTGTTGCGCCCGGGCCCGCTTTGATCTATAGGACCGCCGTTCCGCGTATCGGCCCGGAAATCATCTCTGATTTACGGAACGCACGATACGCAGAGCAAAAAACAAAAACCGCCCGGCAGGGCATGCCGTGGCGGTTTCATTTGCTTTTCGGGCTTTGGTCGGCCCGAAGCGAACAAGAAGCGCGATGGTGCGCCCACAATACGGAGTAGCAAAATGCCCAAGATGAAGACCAAATCGGCCGCCAAGAAGCGGTTCAAGATTACTGCCACCGGCAAGGTGCTGTCGGCTGCCGCCGGCAAGCGCCACGGCATGATCAAGCGTTCCAACAAGTTCATTCGCGATGCCCGCGGCACGATGGTTCTGGCTGAACCGGACGGCAAGAAGGTCATCAAGAATTTTCTGCCGAACGGCCTCTGAGCATTCGGCCTGGACAACGTTTTAAGGAGATCATGACATGGCACGCGTAAAGAGAGGCGTCACCGCTCACGCCAAGCACAAGAAGGTCCTGAAAGCCGCCAAGGGTTTCTACGGCCGCCGCAAGAACACCATCCGCATCGCCAAGCAGGCGGTGGAAAAGTCGCTGCAGTACGCCTATCGCGACCGCAAGAACCGCAAGCGCTCGTTCCGCGCGCTGTGGATCCAGCGCATCAACGCCGCGACCCACGAGCACGGCCTGACCTATGGTCGCTTCATTGATGGCCTCAACAAGGCCGGCATCGAGATCGACCGCAAGGTCCTGTCGGACATGGCCATCCACGAGCCGCAGGCTTTCGCCGCGCTGGTGGCCAAGGCCAAGGTCGCGCTCGAATACCTCAAGAACACCACGCCGAACGCTTTTGAAAGCGCTGTAGCCTAACCAGCGCCTTCCCAAGCTTTTCGACACTTGATTTGGGAAACCCGCGCTGGCAGGGCTGGCGCGGGTTTTTCTTTGGCTCAATCAGGTCTGGAACATGAGTGACATGGAAACTCTCGAAAATTCCCTGATGGCCGACATTGCGTCGGCCGCCGACGAGCAGGCGATCGAGGCGGTGCGTGTCTCGGCGCTGGGCAAGAAGGGCTCGGTCTCCGAAATGCTGAAGACGCTTGGCGCGATGAGCGCCGAGGAGCGGCAGGTGAAAGGCCCGGCGATCAACGGGCTGAAGAACCGCGTCACCGAGGCGCTCACGGCGCGCAAGGCGGAACTGAAGGAGGTGGCGATCGCTGCCCGGCTGGCCGCCGAGACAGTCGACGTGACGCTGCCGGTGCGCCAGTCGCCGGCCGAGCGCGGCCGCATCCATCCGATCAGCCAGGTCATCGACGAGATCGCGGCGATCTTCGGCGACCTCGGCTTCGCCATCGCCGAAGGTCCCGATGTCGAGACCGACTATTACAATTTCACCGCGCTGAACTTCCCGGAAGGCCATCCGGCGCGCGAGATGCACGACACCTTCTTCTTCCAGCCGGACGAGAAGGGCGAGCGCAAGCTGTTGCGCACGCACACCTCGCCGGTGCAGATCCGCACCATGGAGCGGCAGAAGCCGCCAATCCGCATCGTCATTCCCGGCAAGACCTACCGGCAGGATTCGGACGCCACGCACTCGCCGATGTTCCATCAGGTCGAGGGTTTGGTGATCGACAGATCAGCCAACGTCGCCAACATGAAGTGGGTGCTGGAGGAGTTCTGCAAGGCGTTCTTCGAGGTGCCGAACGTCAAGATGCGCTTCCGGCCGTCCTTCTTCCCGTTCACCGAGCCGAGCCTCGAGGTCGACATCCAGTGCGACCGTTCGCGGCCCGGCGAGGTGCGCTTCGGCGAAGGCTCCGACTGGATGGAGATCCTGGGTTGCGGCATGGTGCATCCCAACGTGCTGCGCCATGGCGGACTCGATCCCAACGAATACCAGGGCTTTGCCTGGGGCTTGGGCATCGACCGCATCGCCATGCTGAAATACGGCATGCCGGACCTGCGCGCCTTCTTCGACGCCGATGTGCGCTGGCTGTCGCATTACGGCTTCCGGCCGCTCGACATGCCGACGCTGTTCGGAGGCCTCTCCGCATGACAGCGCCGCACACCGGCGGCTGCCGCTGCGGCGCGGTGCGGTTCGAGGCGTCAGCCGAGCCGCACCACATCAGCTATTGCCATTGCGGCGATTGCCGGCGGGCGAGCGGCGCGCCGGTGTCGGCCTTTGTCGGCTTCATGGCCGACCAGGTGGCGCTCGACGGCAAGGCGCTGAAGAAGTTCGAGAACGGCCCGGTGACGCGCTCCTTCTGTGGCATTTGCGGCTCGCCAATCGCCTATGTGGAGGGGCGGCTCAGCGGCCACATCTATTTCACGCTCGGTGCCATGGACATGCCGGCCTATTTCAAGCCGACGCACCATGCCCATGTGCGCGAGCAGCTTCCCTTCCTGCACATGCCGGACGACTTGCCGAGACACCTGAAGACCAGCGTGCCCAGACCCAACGGAACACAGCTATGAAATTCACCCTCTCCTGGCTCAAGGACCATCTCGAGACCGACGCGTCGCTGACCGAGATCGTCGAACGGCTGACCGCGATCGGCCTCGAGGTCGAACATGTCGACGACAAGGCGGGCCTGAAGCCCTTCGTCATCGCTAAAGTGCTGACGGCAGTACAGCATCCCGACGCCGACCGGCTGCGCGTGTTGACGGTCGACACCGGCGACGGCAAGCCGCCGGTGCAAGTGGTTTGCGGCGCGCCGAACGCCCGCGCCGGCCTGATCGGCGCCTTCGCCGCGCCCGGCACCTATGTTCCCGGCATCGACGTGACGCTCTCGGTCGGCAAGATCCGCGGCGTCGAGAGCCACGGCATGATGTGCTCCGAGCGCGAGCTGGAGATTTCCGACGAGCACAATGGCATCATCGACTTGCCGGCGGATGCGCCGCTCGGCACCAGCTTCGCCGCCTATGCCCATCTCGACGACCCGGTGATCGAGATCAATCTGACGCCGAACCGGCCGGATGCGACCAGCGTCTACGGCATCGCACGCGACCTCGCGGCGAGCGGGCTCGGCCGGCTCGTCGGCGGCGGGATCATGCCACATGCCGGTACCGGCATGTGTCCAGTCAAGGTCAAGATCGAGGCTCCGGAGCTCTGCCCCGGCTTCGCGCTCACGTTGGTCAGAGGCGTGAAGAACGGCCCGTCGCCAAAATGGCTGCAGCAGAGGCTGCTCGCCATCGGGCTCAGGCCCATCAGCGCTCTGGTCGACATCACCAACTACGTCACCTTCGACCGCGGCAGGCCGCTGCATGTGTTCGATGCCGCAAAGGTCGCCGGCAACTTGACCGTACGCCGGGCAAAGGACGGCGAACAGGTACTGGCGCTCGACGGCCGCGAATACACGCTGACGCCCGAGATGTGCGTGATCGCCGACGAGGACGGCGTCGAATCCATCGCCGGCATCATGGGCGGCGAGCATTCCGGCTGCGATGAGAACACCACCGACGTGCTGATCGAGTCGGCGCTTTGGGACCCGATTACCACGGCGCGCACCGGCCGCACGCTCGGCATCATCTCCGATGCGCGCTACCGCTTCGAACGCGGTGTCGACCCCGAATTCATGGTGCCAGGCCTCGAACTGGCGACAAAGCTGGTGCTCGACTTCTGCGGCGGTATGCCGACGGAGATCGAGGTTGCCGGCTATGCCGGCCACAGGGCGAAGGTGGTTTCCTTCCCGTTGTCGGAGGTCAGGCGGCTGACCGGCATCGAGGTGCCAAGAGAGGAAGCGCTCGCTATCCTGACCCGCCTCGGCTTCGAGCCGCGCAGTTCGGGCGACGACGTAGAGGTGAAGGTGCCGTCCTGGCGGCCGGATGTCGACGGCAAGGCCGACCTGGTCGAGGAGGTGATGCGCATCCACGGCGTCGACAACATCGCGCCGCAGCCGCTTGGCGCGCATGACGCGGTCAACGGCAGGATCCTGACGACACTGCAGATCCGCACCCGCGCGGCGAAGCGAGCGCTGGCCGTGCGCGGCATGATGGAGGCCGTGACCTGGTCCTTCATTCCGGCAAAGCATGCCGAGCTGTTCGGCGGCGGCCAGACGGCGCTGAAGCTCGCCAACCCGATCGCCGCCGACATGTCGGACATGCGGCCTTCGCTGCTGCCTGGGCTCATTTCGGCGGCACAACGCAATGCCGACCGGGGCATCGGCGACGTGGCGCTGTTCGAAGTCTCCGGCACCTATGAAGGCGATTTGCCCGACCAGCAGCGGCGCGTCGCCGCCGGCGTGCGGCGCGGCACGGCCAAACTCGACGGCTCCGGCCGCAGCTGGGCCGGCAATTCCGGGCCAGTCGGCGTGTTCGACGCCAAGGCGGACGCGATCGCCGCGCTCGAAGCCTGCGGCGCGCCGGTCGACCGGCTGCAGATCGAGCCCGGCGGCCCGGCCTGGTACCACCCCGGCCGCTCCGGCACGATCAAGCTCGGGCCGAGGACGGTGCTCGGCACGTTCGGCGAGTTCCATCCGAAGACGCTGGAAGCGCTCGATGTCTCCGGGCCGCTCTGCGGCTTCGAGGTCTATGTCGATGCGGTGCCGGAGCCAAAAGCCAAGCCGACACGGACCAAGCCGAAGCTGGAGCTCTCCGCCTTCCAGGCGGTGAAGCGCGACTTCGCCTTCGTCGTCGACAGGACGGTCGAGGCCGGCACGCTGGTGCGCGCCGCACTCGCTGCCGACAAGAAGCTGGTCACCGGCGTCTCGGTCTTCGACATCTTCGAGGGCGCGTCGCTGGGCGCGGCCAAGAAGTCGATCGCCATCGAGGTGTCGATCC
>NZ_RZOJ01000252.1:0-9009 GCF_003998845.1 Mesorhizobium sp. M4A.F.Ca.ET.022.05.2.1
CTGCGCAGCCAGGCGAACACCGAATTCTCGCTGTCGTCGACGATCAGCCAGGAAAAGCCGTCCGGCTCACAGTCGCGCGCATGCAGCGCCGGACGCGAGCGGTAGAGGTAATTGAGGTCGCGCACTACCTGCCAGATACCGCGATGCGGAGCGTGGTCAAGCAAGTCCCAGTCTAGCGCTCGCGCCTCGCTCCATTCGCGGCGCTGCGCGAATTCCTGGCCCATGAACAAAAGCTTCTTGCCGGGATAGCCCCACATGAAGGCGTAGTAGGCGCGCAAGGTGGCGAATTTCTGCCAGTCGTCGCCGGCCATCTTGCCCAGCAGCGTGCCCTTGCCATGCACGACCTCGTCATGGGAGAGCGGCAGCACGAAATTCTCGGAGAAGGCGTAGACAAGGCCGAAGGTGATGTCGTTGTGGTGGTGCTTGCGATAGATCGGCTCCTTGGAGAAATACTCCAGCGTGTCGTGCATGAAGCCCATGTTCCACTTGAAGCCGAAGCCCAGCCCGCCCTCATGCACCGGCCGCGACACTTTCGGCCATGAGGTCGATTCCTCGGCGATGGTCACCACGCCGGGATGGTGGCCGTAGAGCTCCTTGTTCATCTTCTGCAGGAAGGCGACCGCCTCAAGGTTCTCGCGTCCACCCTTCTCGTTGGGGATCCACTCGCCGGCCTTGCGGGAATAATCGAGGTAGAGCATCGAGGCAACCGCGTCGACGCGCAGGCCGTCGACATGGTATTTCTCGGCCCAGAACAGCGCGTTGTTGACCAGGAACGATACCACCTCGCGGCGGCCGAAATTGTAGATCGCGGTGTTCCAGTCCGGGTGGAAACCCTGGCGCGGATCGGCGTGCTCGTAAAGCGCGGTGCCGTCGAACTTCACCAGGCCATGCTCGTCCACCGGAAAATGCGCCGGCACCCAGTCGAGGATGACGCCGACGCCGGCGCGATGCGCACCGTCGACGAACCGGGCAAAGCCATCGGGATCGCCGAAGCGGGCGGTCGGCGCGTAGAGGCCGGTGGTCTGGTAGCCCCAGGACGGATCGTAGGGATGCTCGGAGATCGGCAGGAACTCGATATGGGTGAAGCCCGTGTCGACGGCATAGGGGATCAGGCGAGCGGCGAGCTCGTCCCAGCTCAGGAACGTGCCGTCGTCGCGAAGCTGCCAGGAGCCGGCATGGACCTCGTAGATCGAGATCGCCTCGCGCCTGGGATCGGCATTGCGCCAGAACGTGCGGTGCGCCTCGTCGCCCCATTCATGCGCTATCGGCGGCGCCGTCACCGACGCGGTGGCCGGGCGCAGTTCCGACTCGAAGGCGAACGGATCGGCCTTAAGCGGCAGCCGCACGCCGTCGGGGGCGATGATCTCGAACTTGTAGGGTTGGCCGGCGCCGATATCGGGGATGAACAGCTCCCAGATGCCGGTGTCGCGGCGGTCGCGCATCGTGTGCCGGCGCCCGTCCCATTCGTTGAATGCGCCGACCACCGAGACGCGCCGCGCATTGGGCGCCCAGACGGCGAAATGCACGCCGGTGGCGCCCTCATGGTCGATGACATGGGCGCCGAGCTTGTCGAAGAGCCTGAGATGCGAGCCCTCGGCGATATAGTAGTCGTCCAGCGGGCCGAGCACTGGGCCGAAGGAGTAAGGATCGGTCAGCCACCAGTCGCCGCCGGCATTCCTGGCGTGATAGCGCAGCGGCTGACGCTTCCTGAGCGTGAGCTTGCCCTCGAAGAAACCCGAATCGTCGCGTCGCGACAGCTCGCCTGCCGCCTTGCCGCTCAGCGTGTAGGCGGTGACGAACTCGGCGTTCGGGACGAAGCAGCGGGCAACAAAACCCTTGCCGGCCTCATGCACGCCGAGAACCGCGAAGGGATCGCCATGCGTACCGGCGACAATCGCCGCGACATCGCCGGCTGGCGCCAATCCGTCCGGCCCGCTCGTCGCAGCGGTCGCGCGCGGCTTCCTCATCAGGCAGTCGCCCTCCCTGGGCACTCGAACTCAAATACTAGCGGAGGTTTGACTTCGACATCTGCATCGCCGACTGGTCCTGGATCGGTCGCAAGTGTCAAACTCACTCCACTAGGGGCCACGTTGTTCGTGACCTCATGCAATCATATCAGACGGGCACGTTCCAGATTTCTTTCGCATATTGGCGGATCGTGCGATCGGAAGAGAACCAGCCGACGCGGGCGACGTTGCGGATGGCGCGCGCGTACCAGTCGGGGCTGTTGCGCCAGACGGTATCGACGTCGCGCTGGGTGGCCGCGTAAGTATCGAAGTCGGCCGCCACCATGAACCAGTCGCTGTTGTAGAGGCCGTCGATCAATGCGCGGTAGCGCTGCGGATCGTCAGGCGAGAAGACGCCCGAGGAGATGGCGGCGAGTGCCTGTGAAAGTTCCGGCGAGGCTTCGATCACCGCGCGCGGATTGTAGCCGTTGTTGCGCCGGTCGGCGACCTCGGCGGTGGTCAGGCCGAAGATGAAGATGTTGTCGTCGCCGACACATTCCTTGATCTCGACATTGGCGCCGTCGAGCGTGCCGATGGTCAGCGCGCCGTTCAACGCGAACTTCATGTTGCCGGTGCCGGAGGCTTCCATGCCGGCGGTCGAGATCTGCTCGGAAAGGTCCGCGGCCGGCATCAGCACTTCGGCCAGGCTGACATTGTAGTTCGGCACGAACACGACCTTGAGCAGGCCGCGCACCGCCGGATCGCGGTTGATGACCCTAGCGACGTCGTTGGCGAGTTTGATGATCAGCTTGGCGTTGTGGTAGCTGGGCGCCGCCTTGCCGCCGAAGAATTTTACGCGCGGCATCCAGTCGCGCTCGGGATGCGAGCGGATCTGGTCGTAGAGCGCGACGGCTTCCAGGATGTTGAGCAGCTGACGCTTGTACTCGTGGATGCGCTTGACCTGAATGTCGAACAGCGCCGAGGGGTCGAGCTTGATGCCGAGCCGGTCGGCGACCAGGTTGGCGAGCCTCGACTTGTTCGCCCGCTTCACCGCCGCGAACTTCTCGCGGAACGAGGCATCGCCGGCAAAGGCGTCGAGCCCCTTGATGGCGTCGATATCGTCCAGGAAGCGGTCGCCGATCGCCTCGCGGGCAAGCGCGGTGAGGCCGGGATTGCACTGGATCAGCCAGCGCCGCGGCGTGATGCCGTTGGTCTTGTTGTTGATGCGGTCGGGATAGAGCTTGTGGAGGTCGGCGAACACCGTCTCCTTCATCAGCTCGGTATGCAGCGCCGAGACGCCGTTGATCGAATGCGAGCCGACGAAGGCCAGATTGCCCATGCGCACGCGGCGGTCGCCATTCTCCTGGATCAGCGAAATGCGGCTGATCTGCTCGCCCGAGAACTTGTTGGTGGCGCGCGCCTCGAGCAGCACCTCCGCGTTGATGGCGTAGACGATCTGCATGTGGCGCGGCAAAAGCCGCTCGAACAGCGGCACCGGCCAGCTTTCCAGCGCCTCGGGCAGCAGGGTGTGGTTGGTATAGCCGAAGGTGCGCTTGGTGATGTCCCAGGCCTGGTCGAAATCCATGCCGTGGACATCCATCAGAAGCCGCATCAGTTCCGGCACGGCGATCGCCGGATGGGTGTCGTTGAGATGGATCGCCGCCTTGTCCGGCAGCGACTGCAGGTCGCCATATTGGCTGAGATGGCGCTGGACGATGTCCTGCAGCGAGGCGGTGGAGAAGAAATACTCCTGGCGCAGCCTGAGCTCCTGCCCGGCCATGTGGGAATCAGCAGGATAGAGTACGCGCGACAGAGCGTCGGCCTTGTTGCTTTCGGCCAGCGCGCCGATGTGGTCGCCGGCATTGAACTTGTCGAGCAGGATTGGATCGATCGGCATGCCGGACCACAGCCGCAGCGTGTTGACGCGATTGGCTCGCCAGCCGGCGACCGGCGTGTCGTAGGCGACGGCCAGCACATGCTCGGTTGGCTTCCAGACGTGGCGCTCGAGCCTTCCGTCCTTGGAGGTGATCGATTCCACCGAGCCGCCGAAGCCGACCTCGAAGGAGCGCTCGCGCCGCTCGAACTCCCAGGGATTGCCATGATCGAGCCAGGTTTCCGGTAGCTCGACCTGCCAGCCGTCATGGATCTCCTGGCGGAACATGCCGTTGGCATAGCGGATGCCATAGCCGTGCGCCGGAATGCCGACGGTTGCCATGCTCTCCATGAAGCAGGCGGCAAGCCGGCCGAGGCCGCCATTGCCGAGCGCGGCATCGGGTTCGAGCCCGGCGATGAGGTCGAGGTCGACGCCGAGCGAGCGCAGCGCCTCGCGCATGTTGTCCATCAGGCCGAGATTGGAGAAGGCGTCGCGCATCAGGCGGCCGATGAGGAATTCCAGCGACAGATAGTAGACGCGCTTCTCCTGCTGGGCGTAGGCCTCCTGGGTGGCCTGCATCCACTGATCGACGACGCGGTCGCGCACGACCTTGATCGATGCGGTGAGCCAGTCGTACTGGGTGGCGACGTTGGTGCCCTTACCGACCCTGTATTTGAGGGCCAGCAAGACTTCGTCGGCGAGCGTCTTGGGGTCGGGGATTTCCAGGATGGGAGCTTCGGTCGTCATCGCGTTTGTCATGTCGCCTCTCGTGCGGTTGCCATGATCATACCGGCTTTCACGGTTCCTCCCACCCTACCCTAGTGCATTGCAGCATATATTCAATCGATTTAGGTCGATAGGCAACCGATTCATCTGCGGCAATTTACCCGACGAGGCGGATCAGGCGGCCAGCGCGTCCTCCGGCGGCTTCTTCGCGCCGGTCATCAACGCGACCGCATCCGACATGGAAATCTGCTTCGGATCGACGACGCAGAGGCGTCGTCCAAGCCGGTGGATGTGGATGCGGTCGGCCACCTCGAAGACATGCGGCATGTTGTGCGAGATGAGCACGATCGGCAGGCCGCGCTTCTTGACGTCGAGGATCAGCTCCAGCACTCGGCGGCTTTCCTTGACGCCCAGCGCGGCGGTCGGTTCGTCCATGATCACCACTTTCGAGCCGAAGGCGGCGGCACGCGCCACCGCCACGCCCTGGCGCTGGCCGCCGGACAGCGTTTCCACCGCCTGGCTGATGTTCTGGATGGTCATCAGGCCGAGTTCGGTGAGCTTGTCGCGGGCGCGCTTTTCCATCGCCGGACGGTCGAGCATGCGAAGCCAGCTGCCGAGCGGGCCGGGCTTGCGGATCTCGCGGCCGAGGAACATGTTGTCGGCGATCGACAGCGCCGGCGACAAGGCCAGGTTCTGGTAGACGGTCTCGATGCCGGCTTCGCGGGCCTCGATAGGTGACTTGAACAGAACCTGTTTGCCGTCCAGCTCGATGGTCCCTTCGTCGGGGTGCACCGCGCCGGAGATCGCCTTGATCAGCGTCGACTTGCCGGCGCCGTTGTCGCCGATCACCGCCAGGATTTCTCCCGGGTAGAGATCGAAGTCGCAGTTGTTGAGCGCTGTGACGCGGCCATAGCGCTTGGTGAGACCGCGCGCGGTGAGGACAGGCTGCTGGGTCATGACTACACCGAAACCTTTCTGATCCACTGGTCGATCGCGACGGCACCGATGATCAGCACGCCGGTGAGCAGCACCTTCCATTGCGGATCGGCGCCCAGCATGTTGAGGCCCATCGAGACGACGCCGACGATCATGGCGCCGAACAGCGTGCCGAGGATCGAGCCGCGACCGCCAAACAGCGAGATGCCGCCGATCACGGTCGCGGTAATGGCCTGCAGATTGTAGTCGGTGACGGCGGCCGACGGTGAGATCGAGCCGTTGCGGCCGATCGAGACCCAAGCCGCGAAAGCGGCGATCAGGCCAGCGAGCGTATAGACGGCGATCAACACCTTCTTGGTCTGGATGCCCGACAGCTTCGCCGCCTCGGGGTCGTCGCCAACGGCGTAGACGTGGCGTCCCCAGGCGGTGTGGTTGAGCACATACCACAGCACCGCCACCAGCACGACCGTGGCAATGACGCCGGCTGTCAGCACGGCGGAGCCGACCCTGAAGCTCATCGCGAACAGGTGCAGAAGCGGCGCCTGCGCATCGACATCGGCATCGCGGATCGTCTCGTTGGCCGAATAGATGAAATTCGTGGCCATGACTATGTTCCAGGTGCCGAGCGTGACGATGAACGGCGGCAGCTTCATGTAGGCGACCAAAAGGCCGTTGAGCAGCCCGCAGGCGCCGCCGGCGGCAAGGCCGACGATAACGGCGAGGATGGTCGGCATACCGTAGGTGATGGCGCAGTTGCCCATGATGACGGCCGAAATCACCATGATCACGCCGATCGACAGATCGATGCCGGCGGTCAGGATGACCAGCGTCTGGGCGGCGCCGAGAATGCCGACGATGGCGATCTGCTGCAGGATCAGCGTCAGCGTGTAGGACGAGAAGAACCGTCCGCCGATGGCGATACCGAAAATGATGATCGACAAGACCAGCACGATCAGCGGCACGGCGGCCGGCGTGGAGTGCAGGAAATGCTGGGCGCGCTTGACTAACGACTTGCCGTGCTCATCGAAGGCGGCGACGCTGGTGTCGCTGTTCGAGAGAACCTTCTCGAATTCCTGAATCTGAGACATATCTCCTCCCGTCTGCGCGGAGCTTCTCACGGCTCCCCGTCCCGTTCACGCATTCCGGTCTGTCGCCTGGATTGTCAGCGCCAACGAAAGCGCATCGTCCACCCGATGCGGCCGGGGATCAAGCCCCAGCCGCAAGGTTTATGTGCCGGTCAGCCCAGCATCAGCCCCAGCACTTGTCGAGGCCTTCCTTGGTGTCGATCGACTTGACGCCGTTGGCCGGCTTGTCGGTGACGAGGTTGACGCCGGTGTCGAAGAAGTTCTTGCCTTCGGTCGGCTTCGGCTTGGTGCCGTCCTTGGCGAAAGCGGCGATCGCCTCGATACCGAGCGCGGCCATCTGCAGCGGATATTGCTGCGAAGTGGCGCCGATGACGCCTTCGGTGACCGACTTGACGCCGGGGCAGCCGCCGTCGACCGAGACGATCAGCACCTGCTTCTCGAGGCCTACTGCCTTGAGCGCCTGGTAGGCGCCGACGGCGGCCGGCTCGTTGATGGTGTGGATGACGTTGATGGTGTTGTCCTTCTGCAGAAGGTTCTCCATCGCCTTGCGGCCACCCTCTTCATTGCCGTTGGTCACGTCATGGCCGACAATGCGCGGATCGTCCTCATCGCCGATCTTGTTGGGGTCTTTCACGTCGATGCCGTAGCCCATCATGAAGCCCTGGTCGCGCAGCACGTCCACGGTCGGCTGCGACGGGGTCAGGTCGAGGAAGCCGATCTTGGCGTCCTTGGCCTTGTCGCCGAGCGTCGCGGCGGCCCAGGCGCCGATCAGCTTGCCGGCTTCGAGGTTGTCCGTGGCGAAGGTCGCGTCGGCCGCGTCGATCGGATCGAGCGGTGTGTCAAGCGCGATCACCAGCAGGCCGGCGTCACGCGCCTTCTTCACCGTCGGCACGATGCCCTTGGTGTCGGACGCGGTGATCAGGATACCCTTGGCGCCGTCGGCGATGCAGCTTTCGATCGCCGCCACCTGGCTCTCGCTGTCACCGTCGATCTTGCCGGCATAGGTCTTGAGATCGACGCCGAGTTCCTTGGCCTTGGCCGTCGCACCCTCCTTCATCTTGACGAAGAAGGGATTGGTGTCAGTCTTGGTGATCAGGCAGGCGCCGACGCCGGCGGCCGATGCCGTCGAGGCGAACGCCATCAGGCCCAACCCGGCGGCCGCAAACACGGTGGACTTCAGCAGTACTTTCTTGGTCACGATTTTCCTCCCAGTGGAACCATTGCGGACGCCGGGCCACCCGGCGTCTCAAGCGCATCCAACCATTTCTCCCAGCGTGGACGCCCCTTCAAAAGACACCAGTCCGAGACGGCTGTCAATAATTAAATCACTCTTATTTATTATTGACAGCCTTGCATCGTTCACTCATTCTGCACGAAAAGCATTGAGGGGAAACGACGGAGGAAACAGGGTGGAGACCGGCATTGCGAGGCACGGTTCGCCCGAGGCGGCAGAGAGCCGCCTGCACCGCGGCACCAACCAGAGCGGCATGCGCGACCACAATGAGCGGCTTGTGCTGTCCTTGGTGCGCCAGCATGGCAGCCTCGCCAAATCCGACATAGCGCGCATGACCGGGCTTTCGGCGCAGACCGTTTCGGTCATCATGCGCGAGCTGGAGGACGACAGGCTGCTGGTGCGCCAGGCACCGCTGCGCGGCAGGATCGGCCAGCCCTCCATTCCCATGGCGCTCAACCCGGAAGGCGCCTTCTTCATCGGCCTCAAGATCGGCCGCCGCAGCGCCGAGCTGGTGCTGATCGACTTCCTCGGCAATGTGCGCTCGATGCTGCAGCACTCCTACCGCTATCCGGCGCCGCGCGAGACGGTGGAATTCGCGCTGACCGGCATGACCAGGATGCGCGGCGAGCTCACCCAGGCGCAGGACAAGCGCATTGCCGGGCTCGGCATCGCCATGCCGTTCGAATTGTGGAACTGGGCCGACACCGCCGGCGCGCCGCGCGAGATCATGGACGAATGGCGCCACCGCGACATCCGTTCCGACATCCAGGCGCAGTGCGACTTCCCGGTCTACCTGCAGAACGACGCCACCTCGGCCTGTGGCGCCGAGCTTGTCTTCGGCCAGGCCGGTGCTGCGCGCGACTTCGTCTATTTCTACATCGGCGCCTTCGCCGGCGGCGGCATCGTGCTCAACGGCCGGCTGTTCGGCGGGCCGACCGGCAATGCCGGCGCGCTGGGCTCGATGCCGGTTCCGGGGCCCGACGGCAAGCCGACCCAGCTCATCGACGTGGCGTCGATCGCCATGCTGGAGAAGGCGCTCAACGCGCGCGGCGTCGAGGCCTCGCATCTGTGGACGTCGCCCGAGGACTGGGGCGACATCGGTCCCGAGCTCGACATATGGATCGCCGGAGCCGCGCACCGACAGCGGCATCCAGCCGTCGATCACCGCCGCCTCGAAATCGATGACCGAGGAGGCCGCGACGATAGCGT
>NZ_RZOJ01000253.1:0-8919 GCF_003998845.1 Mesorhizobium sp. M4A.F.Ca.ET.022.05.2.1
TTCCAATAGAACATGACATCGTCGGCATTGAACGGCACGCCATCCGACCATTTGGCGCCTTCGACCAGATGCATGGTCAGCTTGTGGCCATCCTTCGACCATTCCCAGCTTCTGGCAAGGTTCGGCAGCGGCTCGGTGTCCTTGGCCTCGATCTGGAACAGCGGTGCGGTGCGGGTCAGGCATTCGGAAAGGCCGATGTCGATGCCGCCCCAGCCCTGGGTCTGGCCGGCGCCATAGTTCCAGCCTTCGGGCCGGCCACCGATGACATGGCGCATTGTGTCGCCATAGACGCCGATGCCGTCCGGCATGTTCTCGGCCTTGAACACCAGCGGCTCCTTCGGCAGGCGGTCCTTGACTGGCGGAAGCTTGCCGGTCTTGACGTATTTCTCGGTGAGCCAATCGGGTTCGTGGTATTCGGGCAGCGCCTTGAACTCCAGGATGGAGTCGCGCGCCACATATTTGATCTTCCCTTCGGCGGGAAACTGCGCCGGCGCCGGCGGCACCGTCGGTTCGGATGCGTATGCGCTCAATGCCGTTGCCGAGACGCTCAGCGCCAGTCCGGCCAGAATGCCAATTCGATGTAAGTTCCTCATTGTTTCCTCCCAAATGTTTCGACGACTGCTGCTGCCCGCGTTCTATTCTTTCGGGACGACTGATTTGACCGACCGGCCTCCCGCGGTCCGCCTCCAGGCGCGAGGTAAATCAGCCGGCCTGTTTCAGCGCCGCCTTTTCGGCGCGCAATTCCTCGATCGAGCGCACGCTTCTGCGCGCCGCACCCGCCCATTCACGGGTCTTGACCCTGGATTTCGAGAGCCGCTCTTTTGCGGCCGGCACCGCGTTCGCGTATTGCGGCAGCCAGGCCGCCTGGGCAACGACCATCTCGTCCACCATCTGCCAGACTTCCTCCGGCGTCGAAACCGCGCCGACCAGTGGATCGTGCAGCACGGCGAGCTTCAAGAGATCGATGTCGCCCGATATCGCGGCATGCACCGACATGCGCTGCACGTTGATCGAGGCCATGCAGGTGGCGGCGCAGGCTTCCGGCAGCGTGATGCCGGCGGCCATGTTGATGCCGAAGCGGTCGACGAAGCCGGGCGACTCGATGATGGCGTCCTGCGGCAGGTTGGTGATCACGCCGTTGTTCCTGACGTTGAAATGGCCGCGATAAACGCGGTTCGTCTCCAGCGCTTCGAGAATATGGCTGGCATGCTCGTTGGAGCGCTTTGCGGGGTCGATGGGCTTCGACGCCGCCTCGAGGAATTGCGGATATTCCGTCTCGAACCAGTTGCGGGTTTCGGTCGAGTAGCGCAGATACCCGCCCGTTTCGCCGTGGATCCAGTCCGACATGTCGATCCAGCGCGTGATCTCGTCCGGCCGCTTGCGGTACCAGGGCAGATATTCGGAGAGATGCCCGTTGCTCTCGGTCGAGTAGACGCCGAAGCGCTTCAGCACATCGATGCGCAGCTTCTCCTGCTTCGAAAAGACCGGGTGCGCCTCAAAGGCGGCGACCAGTTCGTCCTTGCCGATTTTGCGGCCGTTGAGGCGCAGCTCGATGAACCACGTCTGATGGTTGATGCCGGAGCAGACATAGTCGAGCTCCTTCGGCGATTTCGCGCCGAGCACCTCGGCGATCTGCTCGGCGCCGTGCTGCACACCGTGGCAGAGCCCGACCGTGTCGACCTTGCCGTATTCGATCGCCGCCCAGGTGTTCATAGCCATCGGGTTGGCGTAGTTGAGAAACTTGGCACCGCTCGCCGCGACCTCGCGGATATCCCTGCAGAAATCGAGGATCACCGGAATGTTGCGCTGGCCATAGAGGATGCCGCCGGCGCAGATCGTGTCGCCGACGCACTGGTCGATGCCATATTTGAGCGGAATGCGGATATCGTCGGCATAGGCCTCGAGGCCGCCGACGCGCACGCAGCTGATGATATAGCGCGCTCCCTCCAGCGCCTTGCGGCGGTCGGTCGTCGCCGTCACCTTCGTCGGCAGTCTGTTTGCTTCCACGATCCTGTCGAGGATCGCCTTGATCATCCCGAGATTGTGCTCGCTGACGTCAGTCAGCGCGAATTCGATATCCTTGAATTCTGGCACGCACAGAATGTCGGTGAACAGCTTCTTGGTGAATCCGACGCTGCCGGCGCCAATAATAGCGATTTTGAAGCTCATCACCTTCACCTCGATCCAATCGAATGCTAGGCAAGGAGCAGCAAGGGAGGATATGGCCGCACGTCATCGCGTGCATACCACTCAGGCCGGAAATCCGGCCTTTTCTCCTCCCGCCCGCTCCTCGACCGCGGGTCGTTCCCGTTCTCTGGAGCTGGATTATGCGCTTATTCGCAGGCGCGAACAGAGAAGGATTATGCTTTCGAGGGTAATTTTGTGCTGCAGGATCTGATCGCCAACGGACCATCGATGCGGACGATCTCGCTGCCGCGCGGCCGCCAGCGCCTGCATGCCATGCCGACAAGCACGGGTTACGAAGTTCGCGAGGACGAAACCTACGACTGGGACGGTCGAAAGCGCGGCCAGACCCCGTTCACCGTGCTCCAGCACACCATCAGCGGGGCCGGCCAGTTGCGCTACGAGAACCGCAACTACCGCCTCCAGAAGAACGACACGCTGCTGGTGCTGGTGCCGCACAACCATCGCTACTGGCTGGCTACGGGCGACCGCTGGGAATATTTCTGGATCTCGATGAATGGCGAGGAGGCGCTGCGCATCCACAAATCGATTCTGAGTGTCTCAGGCCCCGTATTTCGATTGCAGCCGATGACGATTGATCATCTTGCCGATTGCAGCCTGCGCCTCATCAAGGGGGCAGCTTCCCCGGGCGCCGCTTCCGCCGTCGCCTACGAAGCCGCCATGGCGCTCTACGACGATGTTTTCGGATCGCACGCCTTCGCCGAAAAACAGAGCGCCATGCAGCCGGTGATCGACCACATCAACGCCAATCTCGACAAGCCACTGCAGGTGGCCGATCTCGTTCGGATCAGTGGCCTCAGCCGCGCGCACTTCTCGCGCTGCTTCGCCGAGAGCGAAGGCATCCCACCTGCTGAATTTGTCTTGCAGCAGCGCCTGCAGCGCGCGGCGAAGTTGCTGACCAAAGCCGATTTCCTGCCGGTCAAGGAAGTCGCCGTCATGTGCGGTTTCGAGGACGCGAACTACTTTTCCAAGGTTTTTCGTCGCTCTTATGGCATTACCCCGACGCAGTTTCGCACCACCGGCATGTATGCCAGCCTGGGAAATCATCGTTGAGGCAATTGCCGCCGCTGATGCTGGATCCGGCTGGTCAGCGCCGGTTACGGTCGATCGCGGTCGAGGCTGTACTAACCGGATCAGCCGCCGCGAAGGCAGCCTCGATCTGCGTCGCTGAGCGCTGCTCGGTCCGCTTCCACGCGACATATTCGACGATGCCGAAGCGTGGACGCCGCGGCACCGTCTTCACCACAGGCATACGGAAGCCGTCGCGGAACTTCCGCCAGCGCTGGCCGAGCACCGAAACCATCTCCTCGACGGTGGGCGGCGTCGCCACGTCGGCATAGGTTATGGTGAATTTGCCGGCGAGCCCGGCTTCGCGCGAGACCGGTACCGGGATCGAGGCGAGATAGTCGGACGGCACGTCGATCAGGCCGCCAAAGGCCCATTGCTCGCGCAACCGGTCGGCATTCATCGGCGCAACCGAGACGTCGATGTCGTTCGGTGTGCCTGGCACGCGATAGGGGCATTTGAAGCGGCCGCAATTGGTGTGCGCCGAAAACTGCCACAGTGCGTAGCCCTGCCAGTTGCCCATCGGAAAATGCACATCGATGTCCGGCTTGTAGCGCGCATACCAGAGCGGCAGCCGCGACAAGAGCCGGTATTGATAGCGGTTGTCGGCAATGTATTGCGCGGTCCTGCCGTTGGTGTAGAGCACCGGGAAGCGGCCCAGCCGCCGATGCACCTGGCGCACGAATTCTTCCGCATCCTCCAATGACATCCATTGCGTGGGATCATTGCCTTCGAGGTCGAGGGCTATCAGATCGTCCGACGCGGGCTCGGCGAAATCGACGAAATTGTTTGCCTGCTCGACCGGGTTGCCGGGCCGGGCAAGATGATAGGCGCCCCATTTCAGGCCGAGTGCCTTGGCCACCACCTTGCGCGTCTGGAACAGTTCGCGTGTCACCGCATAGCGCTTCCATAGCGCCTTGCAGAGCCGGAATTCGGTGTCGTCGCCCGAGCAGAAATAGGCCGGCGGCAGTCCGTCGGACGCCTTGTTGATGAAACCGACGATGCGCTTGTCGGTGGCAAGCTTGGCCCAGTCGATGGAATTGTATTCGTAGGCGTCGATGACCAGCGCGCGCTCAGCGTTCTTCCACGGCTCGGAGAAATCCGAGGCCTTTGCTGCCGTGCCCAGCACCATCGCAGCCGCGAGAAGTGCCAGGCGGCGAAGAGGGCGCGCCGGCGTTTTCAATCAGGGTGTCCCCACTGACCAGGGATCGATCTTGAACCGCTATGGTTAAGGAAGTGCTTTCAAAGCGGATGAGACGCTCAACGCGGAAACAGCGACGGCACCTCGAACGGATCGGGCGCCGGCTCCTGCGGCAGCGTGCCTTCGGCCGCGCGTTTGCGGTGATGCGCCAGCGAGCACCGCGGCGAGGCGTCGGGTCTGGCGAGCATGGAGGGCTCCGGTTTGTCGCCGGTCGAATGCCTGGTGGACTCAGAATTTAATGCGCGCCGCCGCGATTGCAAAATCCGCGTGACAAAGTTTGACGTTTACGTAAAAAGAAGACTTGAGGCCGCCCAAAGGCGGATGGTTTTGCATAGGCCCAGGCCCTACGATCGAGCGGCCGGGGCAGCGGAGGAGCAATCGGCATGTATAAGGCACCGGTCGAGGATATCGCCTTCACGCTGAAGCATGTGGCCGGGCTGAAGCCGGCATTGGATTCCGGCACTTTCGGCGATCTCGGCGAGGATTTGGTCGACGCCATCCTGGCCGAGGCCGGCCGCTTCGCCAGCGAGGAGGTGGCGCCGCTCTATAAGATCGGTGACGAGCATGGCGCGGTGCTCAAGGACGCGGCCGTCACCACCCCGCCCGGCTGGAAGGAGCTTTACCGGCGCTGGATCGAAGGCGGCTGGAATGCGCTGTCCGGTCCGGAGGAATTCGGCGGCCAGGGCCTGCCTACCATGCTCGGCGTTGCCGCGCTCGAAATGTGGAATTCCGCCGCCATGGCCTTCGGCATCGGCCCGACGCTGACCATGGGCGCGGTCGAGGCGCTGGACAAGCACGCCTCCGAGGCGCTGAGGCAAAAATATCTGGCGAAGCTCGTCTCCGGCGAGTGGATGGGCACGATGAACCTGACAGAGCCGCAGGCCGGTTCCGATCTCGCTGCTCTGCGCGCCCGCGCCGAGCCTGCCGGCGATGGCACCTATCGCATCTTCGGCCAGAAGATTTTCATCACCTATGGCGAGCACGATTTCACCGACAACATCGTCCACCTGGTACTGGCACGGCTGCCCGACGCTCCCGCCGGCACGCGCGGCATCTCGCTGTTCCTGGTACCGAAATTCCTGGTCGCTGACGACGGCTCCCTCGCCGCCCGCAACGATGTCTTCTGCTCCGGCCTGGAACACAAGCTCGGCATCCATGCCTCGCCGACCTGCACCATGATCTATGGCGACGGTTTCCAGAACGCGACCCCCGGCGCGATCGGCTGGCTGGTCGGCGAGGAGAACAAGGGGCTGGCCTGCATGTTCACGATGATGAACAACGCCCGCCTTGCCGTCGGCATGCAAGGCGTGGCGGTGGCCGAGACCGCGACGCAGAAGGCGATCACCTACGCCAACGAGCGTCGGCAGGGCAAGGCCTCGGACTATGAGGGGTCGGGCATGGCGCCGATCGTCCATCACCCGGACGTGCAGCGCAATCTCCTCACAATGCGGGCGTTGACCCAGATCGCCCGGGCTATCAGCTATTCCTGTGCCCATGCCATTGACCGCGCTCGGGTCGGCGAAGGCGAGGCGGCCGCCAACTGGCGCGACCGCGCCAATCTGCTGACGCCGCTTGCCAAGGCATTTTCCACCGATGTCGGCGTCGAGGTCGCCTCGCTCGGCGTCCAGGTGCATGGCGGCATGGGCTTCATTGAGGAGACGGGCGCGGCCGCCCTTTATCGCGACGCCCGCATCGCGCCGATTTATGAAGGCACCAACGGCATCCAGGCGATCGATCTGGTGGCGCGCAAGCTGCCGCTCGGCGGCGGCGAACACGTGCATCGCTACATCGGTGAATTGAAAGCGGTCGCCGATGGCGTGCGCACTTCCAATGTCGCGGGTTTTGGCCACACCGCCGACAATCTCGACCGGGCGCTCGCCGATCTCGACGAGGCGACGCGCTTCCTGCAGAAGCTGATGGCAGACGGCAAGGCCGATGCCGCGATGGCCGGTGCCACGCCCTATCTTCGGCTGATCTCACTTACCGCCGGCGGCGCATATCTGGCGCAGGGCGGACTCGCAGACCATGGCCGAGTTCCGCTTTGCCGCTTCTTTGCCGAAAACCTGCTTGGCGAGACCCGCGCCCTGAAGGAGCGCATCATCGATGGCGCTGAAAGCCTTGCCGTGGCCGGCAAGGCGTTGATCTCAGCCTGAAACATCCGGACATTCGAAGGAACTGGACCGTGACCGACCATATCCTCATCGAGCGCCAGGGCGCCGTGCAGATCATCCGCATGAACCGCCCGGACAAGAAGAACGCGCTGACGCGCGCCATGTACGCGAAGATGTCGACAGCCCTTGCCGAGGGCGATGCCGATCCTGCCGTTCGCGTGCACGTCTTCCTCGGCGTACCCGGCGCCTTTTCCTCCGGCAACGACCTTGCCGACTTCATGGTCATCGCCACCGGCGGCGAGGGCGGCACGGAAGTCTGGGATTTCCTGATGGCGCTGGCCAAGACGCAAAAGCCGATGGTGTCGGGCGTCGACGGCATCGCGGTCGGCATCGGCACTACGCTCAACCTTCATTGCGACCTGACATTCGCCACATTGCGCACCGTCTTTCGCACGCCATTCGTCGATCTAGGTCTGGTGCCCGAGGCCGGCTCGAGCCTGCTCGCGCCGCGGATACTCGGACAGCAAGGCGCCTTCGCCCTGCTCGGCCTGGGCGAAGGCTTCTCCGCCGAGCGGGCAAAGGCCGCCGGCTTGATTTACGACGTAGTCGAGGAAGGCGCGCTGGAAGCCGCGGTTCTGGCCGCTGCCAACGAGATCGCCGCCAAGCCGCCGCAGGCGCTCAAGATCGCGCGCGACCTGATGCGCGGCTCGCGCGACGATCTCGTCGCCCGCATCAGGGTCGAGAGCGAGCATTTCCGCGAACGTCTGAAATCCGACGAGGCCCGCGCCGCGCTCACCGCATTCATGACCAGGAAGAAGGGCTGACCGAAAGATCGCCGCAGCGCTCCGACAAGCCAGGGGCGCCCGCAAGTTGTGCATTGTCTGAAAAACTCACGCATGGCGTGATTTTGACCTGTACATGCAACTACTCGCGCCCTATCTCACGAGCAGGCGGCAGGGGTGTCCTACGAGGCGGACAGGACATGAGCCGAGACGTTGCCATCGATGCACGACCAATCAAAACAGTGCGAGGGCGTTCACTGACTGATTGAACGCCTCGACATGCTTGCCGATGCTGCAAAGCCGCTGGCGCTGACCTTAAAGCTCTGGTGGCGCTTCTGGCCGCAATTGGTCGCCCTGGTGCTTCTGGGTACCGTGTTCGGCGACCTGTTCATGCAGATCGCCGCGCGCACTGCCCTTGTCAATCATATGGCGGGGCTTGCCTTGCTGACACTGGTTGCGCTGACGCAGCTCATTGTCACCGTCGCCATGTTCCAGACGCTGCTGCCCGCCTTGACGGCAACGCGTGTGGCACAGCAGGCGGCGCGTGGCGAAAGCGAAGCGCAGCCTGGTACAGGTGGCGCGCGACTGGCACGCATGGTCACCGTCGCGCTGCTGCCCTTCTTCGCCTACTACGCTGCCTGGGGGTTTCTCGGCGACACGGTTCGGCAGTATTCCCGCGTCACGCTCGACATGGCGCCCTTCGGCGAAGGGGCCGGCAACGTCCTCGATGTGCTCGATTCGCGCTGGCTGATTTTTTCGGTCGCGATCTCGTGGCTGATCCGGCGCTTGGCCGCCAGCATGCAGACGCGCGGCGGATCTCGCTCCTTCTGGCAGATTGTCGTGGTCATCTGCGAGACCAACTGGATCTTCATTGGTCTGTATGTGATTTCGCGCTGGAAGGACGAGATCGTCGGCTGGATCATGAGCCGCAACATCCTGTCCGTCCTGCAGGCCGCCGCGGAGAGTATGGCCAATCCGGTCGCAAGCGCCTTTGCCGATCCCATGGTTCCGGTCGAGGTCACCTCCATCGACACGACCACCAGGCTGGTCAACCTGTTCTTCTATATGCTCCTGCCAGTGATCTGGCTGGTGCTCGCGGCATTGATCTACGGCTACGACGTGCGCGACGACAAGGAACTGATGCGTGTGCACAGGCGCGTCGAACATTTCGGCGAGCGCTACCGCGCCATTCCGAAATTCCTGCGCGATTTCGTCGAGCACTTTATCTCCGGCTATCGCTCGCGCTATCTGCCGATCGCCAATGGCGTGCGCATCACGCTGAGCTCGGGCGTGGTGCTCATTGTCACGCTGATCGTCGGATATCGCCTGATCGACTGGCTGGCCGCCTGGGCGTGGCTCGGAATGACACGCGTCATCGGCCCGCATGAGCTAGACACCTGGCAGGTGCTGTCGGAGAGCGTTTCGCTGCTCTTCGGCAGCCCGTTCCAGGATTCTTCGACCGGCATTCTCGTCGAGCCGATAAGAATCTGTTTCCTCGCCGCGATCCTGGAAACGGCATTCGCGCTGCCCAAGCGCCAGACAATTGACAGCATGC
>NZ_RZOJ01000254.1:0-8899 GCF_003998845.1 Mesorhizobium sp. M4A.F.Ca.ET.022.05.2.1
ATGTTCTATTGGAACGATGAGGTCGTGGACCCCAACGTCTCGCCGCTGAACGGCGCCACCCAGGAAACCTTCGGCGTCGGCACCGAGCTGAAGAAGATCGACGACTACACCGTCGAGTGGACCTTCAAGGACGCCTTCCCGCGACAGTACCTCTATGCCATGGCCTACGGCACCTTCTGCCCCGGCCCCTCGCATATTCTGAAGCCGCAGCATCCGAAATATTCCAAGAACACCTACGACCAGTTCAAGAACGCCTTCCCGCCGGAATACATGAACATGCCGGTGATGGGCGCCTGGGTCCCGGTCGAATATCGGCCGGACGACATCATCGTCATGCGCCGTAACCCGTACTACTGGAAGGTCGACGAGAAGGGCAACCAGCTGCCCTACCTGAACGAGTTGCACTACAAGCTGTCTACCTGGGCCGACCGCGATGTTCAGGCGGTGGCGGGTTCGGGCGACTTCTCCAACCTGGAGCAGCCGGAAAACTTCGTCGCTTCGCTTAAGCGTGCTGCGGAAAAGGATGCGCCGGCCCGTCTCGCCTTCGGCCCGCGCCTCATCGGCTATAATCTTCGCATGAATTTCTCGGCCAATGGCTGGGGCAATCCGGACGAACGCAGTCAGGCCGTCCGTGAGCTGAATCGCAACGAGGACTTCCGCAAGGCCGTCACCATGGCGCTCGACCGCAAGGCGCTCGGCGACTCCCTGGTGAAGGGCCCGTTCACCGCCATTTATCCGGGCGGCTTCTCTTCGGGCACCTCCTTCTATGACCGCAACTCGACTGTCTACTACCCGTTCGATCTCGCGGGCGCCAAGGCGGAACTCGCCAAGGCCGGTCTCAAGGACACCGACGGCGACGGCTTCGTGAACTTCCCCACAGGAACCGCCGGCGGCAAGAACGTCGAGATCGTCATGCTGGTCAACAATGACTACACCACCGACAAGAGCCTTGCCGAGGGCGTCGTCGGCCAGATGGAGAAGCTCGGGCTTCGCGTCGTGCTCAACGGCCTCAATGGAACCCAGCGCGATGCCTCGCAATATTCCGGCCGCTTCGACTGGCTGGTGCGGCGCAACGACCAGGAGCTGACTTCTGTGGTGCAGAACACCGAGCAGCTCGCTCCGGTCGGCCCGAAGACCAGCTGGAACCACCGCGCGCCGGAAAGCGGCGAGGTCGACCTGATGCCGTTCGAGAAGGATCTCGTCGACATCGTCCGAAAGTTCGTCTCGTCACAGGACAATGACGAGCGCGCCAGCCTGATGAAGCAGTTCCAGAAGATCTCGACGGAACATGTCTACAATGTCGGCCTGACCGAATATCCCGGCGCGTTGATCGTCAACAAGCGTTTCTCCAACATCCCGCAGGGAACGCCGATCTTCATGTTCAACTGGGCCGAGGATTCGATCATCCGCGAGCGGGTCTTCGTCGCCGCCGACAAGCAGCACAAATACGAACTGTTCCCCGAGCAGCTTCCAGGCAAGCCCGGGGACAAGGGCCCGACGAACTGAGTTTCCTCCCCTGACCAAACTCCCGGCCGCGCCGCGCGCGCGGCCGGGACGAGATGAAGTCAGCGGCCAACCACTGAAGCGTGAATGCGAGGAGAACCGGACCGATGCTGCGATTCTTGGCTACGCGCATAGCGTCGGCGATCCCGGTCCTCGCCATACTGAGCCTGGTCACCTTTGCCATCATCCAGGCGCCGCCGGGCGACTATGCCGACTACATCCGCTCGCAACTCATCAACCAGGGCGGCGCCTCGTTCGCCGAAGCCGACGCGCAGGCGCAGGCCTACCGCGTCGAGCATGGCCTCGATAAGCCGCTGCCCATCCAGTATCTGAACTGGATCGGTGGTATCATCACCCGCGGCGATTTCGGCTACAGCCTCTATTACAACAAGCCAGTGGCCGATGTGGTCGGCGAGCGCCTGCCGCGCACGCTGCTGCTGGCGCTGGTCTGCCATCTGCTCGCCTCGGTGCTGGGCATCACATTCGGCATATGGGCGGCGACCCGGCAATATTCCTGGATCGACTCGACGCTGTCGGCCATTTCCTTTCTCGGCATGACGGTGCCGCGCTTCCTGATGGCGCTGATCATCGTCTATCTCCTGGTCTTCCAGTTAAACGTGTCGGAGATCGGCAGCTTCTTTTCGCCGGAGTATGGCGGCGCGCCGTGATCGTGGGCAAAGTTCGTCGACCTGGTCAAGCATGTCTGGCCGGTGGTGGCGATCGCGACTTTCGGCGGGCTCGCCTACAACATGCGAGTCATGCGCGGCAATCTGCTCGACACGCTGAACGCGCAATATGTCGAGACGGCCAAGGCCAAGGGGCTGACTGGCGGCGCCGTCGTCATGCGCCATGCCGTGCCCAATGCACTGCATCCGCTGGTCATGTATCAGGGCGTGGTGCTGCCCTACATGCTGACCGGCGAGATCGAGACGGCGATTATCTTCGCGCTGCCGACCGTCGGACCGGCGATCGTGGGCTCGATGGCGGTCGGCGACGTCTATGTCACCGCCACCTTCATGATGGTGCTGTCGGCGACACTGATCGTGGGCAACATCATCGCCGACATGCTGCTCGTCCTGCTCGATCCGCGCATCCGCCAATACGGGGAGGGCTAGATGCTGGCGCGCGACACATCACTGCCACCGCCGCCCGCCGAGGGAGCCATCGAGAAACCCGCGCGCGGCAATGAGAGCTACATCGCGCTGGTCTGGCGGCGGCTGAAGCGTTCGTGGACCGGGATGGCCGGGCTTTGGCTCGTCGCGCTTCTGCTTCTCATGGCGGTGTTCGCGGAGTTTCTGGCTCCAATGGACCCGAAGGCCACGGATATAGGCTTCGCCCCGCCGCAGCTGCCGAGCTTCCATGACAAGGACGGCAATTTCGTCGCGCGACCGAGGGTGTATGCGCTGGCCGATTCCGCCGATCTCGATCCGGTCACCTTCCAGCCGATCGTCGGCCCCGACTATGAGCATCCGAGACTGCTTGGGTTCTTCGTCGAGGGCGCGCCCTACAAGCTCCTCGGACTGGTCCCGGCGGACCGGCATTTCTTCGCCTCCATGGACGGACAGCCGGTGCATTTCCTCGGCACCGACAAGTTCGGCCGCGACGTGCTGTCACGCGCCATCCACGGCTCGCGCGTCTCGCTGATGATCGCGCTGACGGTCGTCTTCATCATCACCATCATCGGCACCACCGTCGGCATGGTCTCCGGCTATTTCGGCGGCAGGTTCGACGTCTGGGTGCAGCGCTTCGTCGAACTGGTGCTCGCCTTCCCGCAGCTGCCGCTCTACCTGGCGCTGACCACGCTGATCCCGGTCACCGCGCCGACCAACGTTTTCCTCGCCTTTGTCATCATCGTCATGTCGGCGCTGGGCTGGGCGCAGATGTCGCGCGAGGTGCGCGGCAAGACACTGGCGCTGGCGCGAATAGACTATGTACGCGCCGCCATGGCGGTCGGCGCCACCGACCGGCGCATCATCATGCAGCACATCTTCCCCAATGTGATGAGCCACGTGATCGTCGCCGTGACACTGGCGATCCCGACGGTGGTGCTGCTCGAATCCTTCCTCGGTTTCCTCGGCTTTGCGGTCAAGCCGCCGCTGATCTCGTGGGGGTTGATGCTGCAGGACACCGCGACCTATTCGGTCATCGGCACCTATCCCTGGATTCTGTCGCCGGTCGGTTTCGTGCTGGTCACCGTCTTTGCCTTCAACGCGCTGGGCGACGGCCTGCGCGATGCCGTCGACCCCTATTGAGGTGGCTGGGATGTCCGTTGTACTCGCCGAACCCTTCGCACCAGCCTTCCGCCGCGACCATGGCGGGCGCCAGGACAAGCCCATCATCGACGCCCGCAACATCGAGGTCGCCTTCAAGGTCGAGCATGGCGTCGTCGATGCGGTCAAGGACGTCTCGTTCCAGCTCTATCGCGGCGAGACGATCGCGATCGTCGGCGAATCGGGTTCCGGCAAGTCTGTGACGGCGCGCACGGTCATGGGGTTGCTGTCGCGGCGTGCGACCGTGTCGCCCAGATCGAGCGTCGAATATGACGGCCAGGACATCCTGAAATTCCCGGAGAGCGCTCGGCGCAAGCTGCGTGGCAACCGCATCTCGATGATCTTCCAGGAGCCGATGAGCTCGCTCAACCCGATCTATACGGTCGGCAGCCAGATCGTCGAAGCGATCAGGGTGCACCGCAAGGTCAGCCGCAAGGAGGCCTGGGCGCGGGCGCTGGAGCTTTTGCGGCATGTCCAGATCCCTGAACCGGAAGCGCGGCTGAAGCAGTATCCGCATCAGCTCTCCGGCGGGCAGCGCCAGCGGGTGATGATCGCCATGGCTCTGGCAAACGATCCCGATGTGCTGATCGCCGACGAGCCGACGACAGCGCTCGACGTGACGGTGCAGGCGCAGATCCTGAACCTGATCCGCAACCTGCAGAAGGAATTGCGGATGGCGGTGATCCTGATCACCCACGACCTCACTGTGGTGCGCAAGTTCTCCGACTACGTCTATGTCATGCAGCATGGCGAGATGTGCGAACACAATATCACGGAACGGCTCTTCGCCGATCCGCAGCATCCCTATACGCGACGGCTGCTGGCCTCCGAGCCGCGTGGGCGGCCGCAACCATTGCCCGAGGGCTGCGGCACCATCCTCGAAGCGAACCGCGTGCGCGTCTGCTTCATGCTGCGCCACGGCAGCTTCCTGAAGCCCGACTGGCGCGAGCTGGTCGCCGTCGACGACCTCGACCTCAAGCTTTGCCGCCACGAGACGCTTGGGTTGGTCGGCGAATCCGGGTCCGGCAAGACGACGTTCGGCCAGGCGCTGCTTCGGCTGCTGGACGCCAAGCGCGGCGAGATCCGTTTCGACGGCCAGCCGATCCAGGGCCTGACCAGGGCCGAGATGCGGCCGCTGCGCTCGCGCATGCAAATCGTCTTCCAGGATCCGTTCTCGTCGCTCAACCCGCGCATGACGATCGGCCAGATCATCGAGGAAGGGCTTGTCGTCAACAGGATCGGTGCGACACGGCGCGAGCGAATCGAGCGGGTGCGCGAGGCGCTGGTCAGCGCCGGCATGCCGGGCGACATCCTCTCGCGGTTTCCGCATGAGTTCTCCGGCGGCCAGCGGCAGCGTATCGCGATCGCCCGGGCGATCGCGCTGGAGCCCGAATTCATCCTGCTCGACGAGCCGACATCTGCGCTCGACCTCTCCGTCCAGGCGCAGATTATCGACCTGCTGCGCAAGCTGCAGGACGAACGCGGCTTGAGCTATCTCTTCATCTCGCACGACCTCAAGGTGGTGCGCGCGCTGTGCCACCGCGTCATCGTCATGCAGCACGGCAAGGTCGTCGAGCAGGGACCTGTCGACGAGGTCCTCACCAATCCCAAGACCGCCTACACCGAACGGCTCGTCCGAGCCGCTTTCGATGTGGCCTGAGCATATGCCGGAGGTTAGCGTGGCAAGAAATCCCAAGATCACATTCATCGGCGCCGGTTCGACGGTGTTCATGAAGAACATTGTCGGCGACGTGCTGCAGCGCCCGTCGCTTTCGGGCGCGACAATCGCGCTGATGGACATCAATCCGCAGCGGCTGGAAGAAAGCGCTCTCGTCGTCAACAAGCTGATCGCGACGCTCGGCGTGAAGGCGAAAGCCGAAACCTATTCGGACCAGCGCAAGGCGCTCGCCGGCGCCGACTTCGTCGTCGTCGCCTTCCAGATCGGCGGCTACGAGCCCTGCACCGTCACCGACTTCGAGGTGCCGAAGAAGTACGGCCTGCGCCAGACCATCGCCGACACGCTGGGCGTTGGCGGCATCATGCGGGGTCTCAGGACCGTGCCGCACCTGTGGAAGATCTGCGAGGACATGCTCGCGGTCTGCCCCGAGGCGATCATGCTGCAGTACGTCAACCCGATGGCAATCAACACCTGGGCGATATCGGAGAAATACCCTGCCATCAGGCAGGTCGGCCTCTGCCATTCGGTGCAGGGCACGGCGATGGAGCTGGCGCACGACCTCGACCTTCCCTACGAGGAAATCCGCTACCGCTCGGCCGGCATCAACCATATGGCCTTCTATCTGAAATTCGAGCATCGCCAGGCGGACGGTTCCTACCGCGACCTCTATCCCGATCTCGTGCGCGCCTATCGCGAAGGCCGCGCGCCCAAGCCCGGCTGGAACCCGCGCTGCCCGAACAAGGTGCGCTACGAAATGTTGACGCGGCTCGGCTATTTCGTCACCGAAAGCTCGGAACATTTCGCCGAATACACGCCCTATTTCATCAAGGACGGCCGCCCCGACCTGATCGAGAAGTTCGGCATCCCGCTCGACGAGTATCCGAAGCGCTGCATCGAACAGATCGAGCGCTGGAAAGGCCAGGCCGAAGCCTACCGCTCGGCCGACCGGATCGAGGTCGAGCAGTCGAAGGAATACGCCTCGTCGATCATGAACTCGGTCTGGACCGGCGAGCCGTCGGTGATCTACGGCAATGTTCGCAACAATGGCTGCATCACCTCGCTGCCCTTCGATTGCGCCGCCGAGGTGCCGTGCCTGGTCGACGCTTCGGGCATCCAGCCTACGTATATCGGCGACCTGCCGCCACAGCTGACGGCGCTGATCCGCACCAACATCAACGTCCAGGAACTGACGGTGCGGGCGCTGATGAGCGAGAACCGCGAGCACATCTACCATGCGGCGATGATGGATCCGCACACCGCGGCCGAGCTCGATCTCGACCAGATCTGGTCGCTGGTCGACGACCTGCTCGCCGCGCACGGCGACTGGCTGCCGGCCTGGGCGCGTAAGGGTGGCCGGAGCAAGGCCGCCTAGGCGCCGGCCTTTTCGCGCGCCACAGCCTGCCAGCCGATGTCGCGGCGGCAAAAGCCCTGCGGCCAGTCGATGCGGTCGAGCGCGGCGTAGGCGCGTTGCTGCGCTTCGCCGACGGTCGCACCCGTCGCCGTGACATTGAGCACGCGGCCGCCATTGGCGACGAGCGCGCCGCCGTTGATGGCGGTGCCGGCATGGAAGATCTCGGCGCCGTCGCTGGCGGCCTCTTCAAGACCGCGGATGACCGAACCCTTTTCCGGCGTGCCGGGATAGCCCCTCGCCGCCATCACCACGGTCAGCGCCGCATCGTCGCGCCAGCGTATCGAGGTATGCGCGAGCTGGCCGTCGACGGCAGCGTTGAGCAGCACCAGGAGATCGTCCTTCAGCCGCATCATCAGCACCTGGCATTCGGGATCGCCGAAGCGGGTGTTGTATTCGATAAGCTTCGGCCCCTTGTCGGTGATCATCAGCCCGGCGAAGAGGATGCCGGCGAACGGCGCGCCGAGCTCGGCCATGCCGTGCATCGTCGGCTCGATGATCTCGCGCATGGTTCGCTCGACCATCTCGGGCGTCATCACCGGCGCCGGCGAATAGGCGCCCATGCCGCCGGTGTTGGGGCCGACGTCGCCATCACCGACGCGCTTGTGGTCCTGAGCGGTGCCGAAGGGCAGCGCCGTGGTGCCATCGCACAGGCAGAAGAAGCTCGCCTCCTCGCCGGTCAGAAATTCCTCGACCACCACCTCGGCGCCGGCGGCGCCAAAGGCGCCATCGAAACAGGCGTCGAGCGCGGCGAGCGCTTCGTCCAAGGTCATGGCGATGGTGACGCCCTTGCCCGCGGCGAGCCCGTCGGCCTTGATGACGATCGGCGCGCCCACCTTCTCGACATAGGCCCTCGCCGAGTCGAGGTCGGCGAAGCGGCCATAGGTGGCGGTCGGGATGTCGTATCTAGCGCAAAGGTCCTTGGTGAAGCCTTTCGAGCCTTCGAGCCGCGCCGCCCGCTTCGACGGACCGAAGACGCGGATGCCCTCGCCGCGCAAGTCATCGGCAATGCCGGCGACCAGCGGCCCCTCCGGCCCGACGACGACGAGATCGATCTTGTTGTCCTTGCAAAAGCCAGCTACCGCGGCGTGGTCGGCAATGTCGAGCTTGACCAGCTCGGCGTCACGGCCAATCCCCGGATTGCCGGGCGCGGCATAGAGTTTGGTCAACAGCGGCGAGGCCGCGATCTTCCAGGCCAGGGCATGTTCGCGGCCGCCGGAGCCGATCACCAAAACGCGCATGCCGATATCCCCAGTCATCCACGACAGGACCTCCCGCTATTGCCCCGGGGCCGGCGGGTCAAGGCTTTTGGCTCGCTCGATGCCGGTTGCGCACGGGAACGTCGCGCCAGGGGCGCCACGTTCCACGCCGATGGGCGGGTCACGTCGGCGCGGTCAGCGCTGGAAAACGACCGGAAACCAGTCTTCACGCAATTTCGGGCCGGGCTGCATGCCGTGCCCCGGATAGGGCGGCGAGGTGCGACCCGGACGCTTGACATAATGCGCGCGGCCGCTTGACGGCGCTCACCGCTGCTGCCACTCCAGCACGATGGAAACCATCCAGTCGAAAGCGGCGCAGGGCCGCGTCGCAGACGCGCCGAGCGGTCACTGGGTCTACCGCGCGCTGCCGCGCGGGCTCTGGCCCTATGCGCAGCTCGCGCGCTGGGATCGCCCGATCGGCTGGCAATTGCTCTTGTGGCCGTGCTGGTGGTCGGCCGCTCTTGCGGCAAGCGCCTATCCGCGTCCGACGGATCCGCTGCTGACCCTGCTGCCGGCGCCCTGGTATCTCTTGCTGTTCCTGGTCGGCGCGATTGCCATGCGCGGCGCCGGCTGCACCTATAACGACCTGGCCGACGAGGACATCGACAGCCAGGTCGAGCGCACGCGCTCGCGGCCGCTGCCGGCAGGCAAGGTAACGCGCCGGCAGGCCTGGATGTTCCTGGTCATCCAGGCGCTGGCGGGCCTGGCGGTGCTGTTGCAGTTCAACAGCTTCGCCATTCCGCTCGGCGTCGCCTCGCTCGTCATCGTCGCGGTCTACCCG
>NZ_RZOJ01000255.1:0-8884 GCF_003998845.1 Mesorhizobium sp. M4A.F.Ca.ET.022.05.2.1
GCCTTCTTGCGCTCGCGGATGTCGCGCACGGCGACCACGCTGTGCGGCTTGCCGCAATAGTCGATGGGCCTGGCGATCAGCTCGACGGGGATCATGGTGCCGTCATGGCTCTTGAGGTCGGTTTCCCGTGCCTGCCCGTCCGCTTGGGCCATGGCGGTGGCGGAACGCTCGCCGAAGAGGTCGCTGAGCACCATGGTGTTCAGTGTCGTTGAGGCGATGCCGGACAATGCCGCGATGCTGTCATTGGCGCTGACGATGCGGGTGCCGTCGCAGACGATGAGGCCTTCGACCGCTGCATTGGCCAGGCCATGCATGCGCTCGGCCTCCGCCTGGTGGCGGCGGAAGCGCAGGTCGATCCACAGGGCCGCCGCCGAAAGCACGAGGATGACCAGGCTGGCGGCCGCCGCCGCGAAGGCCTGCGACATTGGCTCGATCGTGTATTGCGAGATCTCGATCGAGCTATCCGGATAGATCGACACGGCCCCCATCGCGATGAAGTGCAAGGTGCAGATCGCCAGCGTCAAAAGCACGGCGGCGCTGACCGTTCTCAGCGTCGAGGGGCGGTGCAGCGCAACAAAAAGCGACATCGCGGCAAGCGTGATGCCGGCGACCAGCGAGATCCCGACAAGCAGCTGATCCCAGACGATCCGGCCCTGCACCTCGAACGCCGCCATGCCGGTATAGTGCATCGTGCCGATGCCGACACCGAGCACGGCGCCGCCGACAAGGTAGTGCTCGATGCCGCCGCGCAAGGTGGCGATCCACATGCCGGCGGCGGTAAGCAGGACGGCCGCGGCAAGCGAAAGCACCGACAACTCGGTGTTGTAGGCGTTCGGTATTCCCGGCGAGAAGGCGATCATGGCGATAAAATGCGTCGCCCAGATGCCGAAACCGGTCGAGGTGGCGGCAATCATCAGCCAGGCATAGCGGTTTCTATTGGTCGAGCGGTCGACGTGGCGAAGCAGATTGACCGCCGAGAAGGAAGAAATGCCGCAGATGAGTGCCGCCAGTGCGACCAATCTCAGATCATGCTCGTGCACGATACAATTATAGACCGTCAACATCTCGCGTCACCTGATCTTCCCGCAATAATCAAGCAATGAAATTGATTAGGGCTGGACGCTTGAAGAATCAGTTATTGCCCGTGCAACTACGGCGTGCGCGTTCGGTTGCAGAGGCGCCCGAGACGATCTCATGCGGGGGCGGCAATATCGCCTGCCGCACCTGTCCGACGCCGATGTCAAAAACACTCGGCGAGGCTTTGAAACGCGGTCCTGTCCGCGTGCCAATCGGCTTTTCCACAGACCCGCAGGCCACAGCAGAACTGTCACATACCTTCTCTATGAGAGCGGGCAAGGACTTGCGCACAGCCTGATGTCACCAGCCACTCAAAAGGGAATCAAATCCATGTCGATCATCAAGCAGGGCCTTGCCGCCCTTGCCGCCGGCGCTCTTGGCCTGACGCTGGCGCAGCCTGCCGCCGCCGCGCCCGTCAAATTCGATTTCTGGTTCGGCCTTTCGGGCGACCTCGCGCGCGTCGTCGACACGCTGTGCAAGAACTTCAATGCCTCGCAGTCCGACTATGAGGCGGTCTGCACCAGCCAGGGCAATTATGACGCGACGCTGCAGAACACCATCGCCGCCTTCCGCGCAGGCAAGCAGCCGACAGTCGTTCAGGTCTACGATGTCGGCACCGCCACCATGATGCTGTCGGGCGCCTACTATCCGGCCGACAAGCTGATGGAAGAGAACGGCTACAAGATCGACTACAGCGACTATTTCCCCGGCATCGCGCGCTATTACGCGACGTCGAAGGGCGAGATGCTGTCGTTCCCGTTCAACTCCTCGACGGCGCTGATGTACTGGAACAAGGACGCCTTCGCCAAGATCGGCAAGACCGAGGCGCCGAAGACCTGGGAAGATGTCGGCGCCGACCTCAAGGCGCTGAAGGACGCCGGCTATGACTGCCCGATGGCGATCAATATTTCCGGCAACGAGAGCTGGCAATTGATGGAGCAGTTCTCGGCCATCCACAACCAGCCGATCGCCACCGAGAACAACGGCTATGACGGTCTCAACGCCCGCCTCGAGATGAACAAGACCAAGTTCGTCCAGTATGTCGGCGACCTCAAGAAGTGGTACGACGCCGGCCTGATCAAGATCAAGTCGAAGGACCTCGGCCAGGACATGGTGCAGGCCTTCGCCTCCGGCACCTGCCAGCTCATCATGACCTCGGTCGGCGACCACGGCACGGTCGGCAAGACGCAAAAGGAAGGCATGAGCTGGGACGTGGCCGAGCTGCCCGTCTATGCCGGCACCGAGCGCAAGAATTCGCTGGTCGGCGGCGCCTCGCTCTGGGTGCTGTCCGGCAAGTCGCCCGAGGAATACAAAGGCGCCGCCGCCTTCCTCAACTTCATCCATGATCCCAAGACGGCGCTCTTCTGGTCGACCAACACCGGCTACATCCCGGTGGCGAAGTCCGGCTTCGAGTACATGAAGGCCAACGGCTTCTACGACAAGGCGCCCTACAAGGGCCGCGAGGTCGCCATCGCCAGCCTGACCGCGTCGGAGCCGACCGAGATCACCCGCGGCATCCGTCTCGGTAATTTCACCCAGATCCGCGCCGAGTTCGGCACCCAGATGCAGGCGATCTTCGCCAACAAGGTCAGCGTTCAGGAAGGCATCGACACGCTGGTCAAGAATGGAGACGCCATCCTCGACCGCTTCCAGCAGACCTACGCGAACAAGACGCTGCCCTGAGCGTCGGCTTTTCGTGGCCGCCCGCCGACAACAGGCGGGCGGCCGTTTCATATCAGGGCTTGGCCGCCCGGCGGCTTTGGCGGATCGATGGAAAAACGCGTCACTTTCTCAAGATGGTCGATCGGCATCCTGTTCGCGGTGCCGCAGTTGCTCCTGATCTTCACCTTCTTCTATTGGCCCGCCGGCCAGGCGGTTTACTGGTCGCTGACGCTGCAGCAACCCTGGGGCGGCGGCAACATCTGGGTCGGGCTCGACAATTTCCGTTCGATCCTCGCCAACACCGACTATTGGAACTCGATCACCGCCAGCCTGATCTTTGCCGGCATCAGCACCGGCCTTGCCATGGTCATCGCGTTGGTGCTTGCCACCCTGACCGACCGCCAGCTTGCCGGCTCACGCCTCTACCGCGTCGTGCTGATCTGGCCTTACGGCATCGCAGCACCTGCGCTGGCGATGGCTTTCCGCTTCATCCTGGCGCCCGAAGCCGGCTTCATGGCCGCCGTCAACAAGGTCTGGCCAGGCTTCTGGGACCCCGGCCTCAATGGTGCCGACGCCATGGCTTCTGTCATCATCGCGTTCTCCTGGAAATATGTCGGCTACAACTTCATCTTTTTCCTCGCAGCCCTGCAGGCAATCCCGCGCTCACTGGTCGAGGCGGCGGCGATGGACGGCTCCGGCGTTCTCAGACGTTTCCGGGATATCCAGTTCCCGTTGATCACGCCGACAATCTTTTTCCTCCTGGTCATCAACATCACCGAGAGCTTTCAGGATTCCTTCGGCATCGTCGACATCATGACGGCGGGCGGTCCGGCGAACGCGACCAATCTGATGGTCTACAAGATCTATTCCGACGGCTTCAAAGGCCTCGATTATTCCGGCGCCGCCGCGCAAAGCATCATACTGATGCTGCTTATCATCGTGCTCACCATCTTCCAGTTCCGCTTCATCGAGCGGCGTGTGCATTACAAGTGAGGCGGGCATGGTCGAGCGCACCCCGATCCTCAACTTGTTCACCCATCTAATCCTGTTCGTCGGCTTCGCATTTTGCGTGGCGCCGTTCATCATCGTCGCGATCGCGGCCTCGCATAATCTGAAGGATGTCAACGACGTGCCGATGTCGCTGCTGCCGGGCAGCGACTTCTGGGTCAACATCAAGGCAGCGTGGACGACGGCCGATCTCGGGCCGAAGCTGTTCAACAGCTTTATCATGGCCGCAGGCGTGGCGGCCGGCAAAGTCATCATCTCGGCGCTCACCGCCTTCTCGATCGTCTACTTCCGTTATCCCGGCCGCATGCTGATCTTCTGGCTAATATTCGTCACGCTGATGCTGCCGCTGGAAGTGCGCATCGTGCCGACCTACGCGGTCGTCGCCAACGTCATGTCGCCATATCAGGCGATCCTCGACGTGACTGGCCTGAGCTGGCTGATCGAGAAGGTCTCGGGGGTGCAGGTCGCACTCAGCCTCGGGCTGCTCAATTCCTATACCGGCCTTATCATGCCGCTGATCGCCACCGCCACCGGCACGTTCCTCTACCGGCAGTTCTTCCTGACTGTGCCGGACGAACTGACCGAGGCCGCGCGCATGGATGGTGCAGGAGCCTTGCGCTTCTTCATCGACATCCTGCTGCCCTTGTCGCGCAACAACATGGCGGCGCTCGGCACAATCATGTTCCTGTGGGCGTGGAACCAGTATCTGTGGCCGTTGCTCATCACCACCGATGCCAGCCACGCCACGGCGGTGACCGAGCTCAAGCAACTCATCCCCAATGTCGGCGGCATTCCCGAATGGAACATCGCCATGGCCGGCACGCTGATCGTCATGCTGCCGCCGCTCGTCGTCGTCGTGGCCATGCAGCGCTGGTTCGTGCGCGGCCTCATCGCCACAGAAAAGTAGGGAGACCAGCCGATGGCCTCGATCACCATTCGCGACGTCTACAAAAGCTACGCCAAGATGCAGGTCGTGCACGGCGTCCACCTCGACATCGCGTCGGGCGAATTCGTCGTCATCCTCGGGCCGTCGGGCTGCGGCAAGTCCACGCTGCTTCGGATGATCGCCGGGCTGGAGGAGATATCAGGCGGCACGATCGCCATCGACGGCAAGGTGGTCAACAAGCTCGAGCCGCGCGAGCGCGGCTGCGCCATGGTGTTCCAGAACTACGCGCTCTATCCGCATATGAGCGTTTCGCAGAACATCGGCTATTCGCTGAAGGTGGCGGGCGTTCCAGCCGCCGAACGCGCGCAGCGCATCCAGGCGGTCGCGCGCATCCTGGAACTGGAGCACTTGCTCGACCGGAAGCCGATGGCCTTGTCCGGCGGCCAGCGCCAGCGCGTCGCCATGGGCCGCGCCATGATTCGCGAGCCGAAGGTTTTCCTCTTCGACGAACCGCTCTCCAATCTCGACGCCAAGCTGCGCGTGCAGATGCGCTCGGAAATCCGCAAGCTGCACCGGCGGCTGAGCGCCACCTCGGTATTCGTCACCCATGACCAGGTCGAGGCGATGACGCTGGCAGACCGGCTGGTGGTGATGAATGGCGGCCGTGTCGAACAGGTCGGCACGCCGGCGGAAGTCTACAGCCGCCCGGCGAGCCGCTTCGTCGCCACCTTCGTCGGCGCGCCGGCGATGAACATGCTGGTAGGCGGGGTCACGCTCGATGGCCTGTCGCTGCTCGGCGGCAGCCGCAAGCTCAACGTCTCGCGCGCGGGCCTGCCGGTCGGCAGCAAGATCGCGGTGGGCATCCGGCCGGAGGCCGTGCGCATGGTCGCCCCCGGCACGCCGGGTGCGCTCGACGCGACCGTCGATCTGGTCGAAGAGCTCGGCGCCGGGCGGGTCATCTATGTCGATCTCGACGGTGCGGCGTTTTCGGTGGTGACGTCGGAAACCGTCCATCCCGCGCCGGGCAGCGCCGTCGGCCTGCTGTTCTCCGAGGCCGACCTGCACTACTTCTCGTCCGAGACGGGAAGCCGCCTTGACGTCTTCAAGGCGTCGATGCCGGTGCCGGCGCTCTGATCAAGCGCTCGGCCGGCTGCGATGGACGGCAAGGCAACTCCCTGTCGGATCGAAGAAGGGTCGCGCAATGAAAGTCATCCAGGTCACCGACGTCCATCTCGGCCGGCGCGGCGAGATCCCCTTTGGCGCTGACCTGCACGAGCGGCTCGACCGCTGCATCGACCATATCAATGCCCGCCACGGCGATGCGGCACTTTGCGTCTTCACCGGTGACCTGACCGAATCCGGCGAGGCGCAGAGCTATGCCGACCTCCAATCAGCCCTGGCCCGGCTTTCAGTCCCCTATCGGCTGCTGCCCGGCAATCACGACAGGCGCGCCAACCTGGTCGCGGCTTTTGCCGGAAATCCAACCGACGAGAATGGCTTCGTGCAGTCGGTCTTCGACACGCAGGAAGCATCGCTGCTGTTCCTCGACAGCCTGGCCGAGGGCCGCGTCACCGGCGAATTATGCGACAGGCGGCTGGCCTGGCTGGATGCCAGGCTCAGCGAGGCGGCGGGCCGCCGGGCCTATATCTTCCTGCATCATCCGCCGATCGAGCTTGGCCTCGAGCTGCTCGATCCGCTCGGGCTCGAACAGCCGCATCGGCTGCTCGAGGTCCTGACGCGGCACGGCAATGTCCGCTACATCTTCTTCGGCCATGTCCATCGCGACATAGCCGGCACAGTCGCCGGCATTCCGTTTGCCGCGCAGCGCGGATTGCACGCCCGCTTCGTGCTCGACTTGGTGGGCGACGAAGTTGTCGAGCAGGCGCCGCCCGCCTATTCGATTATCCACATCGATGGGCAGCGCGTCGTCGTGCACAGCCACGATTTTCTGGAGACCTGGCCACTCTGGTCGCCGGCGACGGGCGAGCGGGTACGTTAAGGCGTGTCGATATTCAGGCGGTGCCGGCCTGATCTGAATCTCAACACGCCTTGGCTTGGAAGCTCAGGCAAAAACATGCGCTTTGCCGGAGACGGTCAGCCGCACGATCTCGCCAAGCGCCGGCGCGTCGATGCCGGGCTTGCGCAGGATCAGCGGCGTGTTGCCGATCGCCGCCGCGTCCGGCGGGTCGGGGCTGTTCAGGAGCCGCACCGCGATCGTGCACATCGAGCCGGCGAATTCGGATTCCGTCACCTCGCCGAACAGCATGTCCGGGGTTCCCGACATGCCTTCACGCGAGGTCCGTTTCAACAGCACCTGTTCCGGCCTTAGCATGATGCGGGCGACATCGCGGCGTTCGGCTGTGTCGACGGCGATGCGGCCGAGCGGCGAGATAGCGAAACCGTCGGCGATCTTCGCCGGCAGAATGATGGCATCGCCAAGGAACTCTGCGACCATCCTGTCCTTCGGCCGGAAATAGAGTTCGCGCGGCGTGCCGACCTGCGAGAACAGCCCGTCGCGCATCACCGCGACCTGGCTGGCGAAGGACAGCGCCTCGGCCTGGTCGTGGGTGACGAGGATGGTGGTGATCCCGGCGGCTTCCAGCAACTCGGCCACTGCCTTGCGCATGGAGGCGCGCAAGCCGGTATCGAGGGCCGAGAACGGCTCGTCAAGCAGCATCAGGCGCGGCTTCATGGCCATGGCGCGGGCGAGCGCAACGCGCTGCTGCTGGCCGCCGGAGAGCTCGTGCGGGCGGCGCTTCAGGATCGCCTTGTCGAGCCCGACGATATAGGCGAGCTCGATGATGTGCTCCGCACGCTTCTCGGCGCTTCGCGCCAGGCCGAAGCCGATATTGTCGGCGATGGTGAGATGCGGGAACAACGCCCCGTCCTGCGCGACCACGCCGATGCCGCGCCGGTGCGCCGGCACGGCAGCGCCGCCATTGGCCAGCACCTCGCCATCGAGCACGATCTTGCCCTGGTCCGGCGCCTCGAAGCCGGCGATCAGCCTGAGCAAGGTGGTTTTGCCGCATCCGGATGGCCCAACGATCGCCGTGCGGCTGCCGCTCTCGACGCTGAGGTCAACGCCGGCCAGCGCCGCCACCGGGCCGTAGTGCTTGGCCACGCCAAACAGTTCCAGGAAGCTCATCGTCCGGCCATCCTCTTCGACTGGACATAGAGCAGCCAGGTCAGCGGCAGCGACATCGTCACCATGATGAAGGCATAGGGGGCGGCCGAGGCATAATCGATCTCGCCGCTGTAGGACCAGAAGGCCATGGCCAGCGTGCGGGTGCCGTTCGGCGCCAGCATCTGGGTGGCGGTGAGTTCGTTCATGATGCCGAGCGCCACAAGCGCCATGCCGGCGGCGGCACCCGGCGCTGAAAGCCGGATGGTCGTCGACCACAGTGCCTTGAGCGGCGCCCGGCCGAGGCTCGAGGCGGCGCGTTCGAGCTCGACCGGCGCCTGCGCGATCGAAGCCCTGAGGCTGACCAAAGCGCGCGGCAGGAACATCAGCGCGTAGGCGAAGAGGATGGTGAAGAGTGTCTGGTAGAGCGGCATGGCGACGCGCACGGTTATGGTAACCAGCGCCAACGCGATGACGACGCCGGGCAGCGAGCCGACGATATAATTGCAGCCCTCGAGCAGGCGCTGCAGCGGCCCTGGCGCGCGGATCGAAATCCAGGCCATCGGCATGGCGGCGATGGTGGCGAGCAGCGCGCCGGCCATCGCCAGGAGCAGCGTCTGGCCGAGTGCCAGGCTGATTTCGTCGAGGCGCCAGACCTCGGCGCCGCCGGCCACGAGCCAGCGGCCGATGGTGATGGAGGGCACGCCCAGCGAAAGCAGCGAGGCGATGGCCGGCAGCGCCAGGCAAGGCAGCGTGGCGCTGCCGAGGCTGGCGCGCCGCTGCTGGCGGGCCGCCCCAGAGCCGACGCGGGCATAGCGCTCCTCGCCGCGCACCAGCACCTCCAGGGCGAGCAGCACGAAGCAGCATGTCACCAGCACGGCGGCGAGCATGTTGGCGGCCGGCCCGTTGAAGGTCGACTGGAACTGGTCGACGATCGCCGTGGTGAAGGTGTCGAACCGGATGAAGACATAGAGGCCGTATTCGGCCAACAGATGCAGGCCGACCAGCAACGAACCGCCGCAGATGGCCAGTCTGAGCTGCGGCAGCACGACGCGCGCGAAGACCCGCCACGGACCGAGCCCAAGGGCGGCGGTTCGTTGCTGGTCGGCCTGCATCTGTTGGCCGAATAC
>NZ_RZOJ01000256.1:0-8863 GCF_003998845.1 Mesorhizobium sp. M4A.F.Ca.ET.022.05.2.1
GTTACCGACCGCGCCTGCTGGGGAATAGGTTAACGGTAGACCCACGGACTCTGACTCCGTTAGTCCTGGTTCGAATCCAGGTTCCCCAGCCAGATATCTGTCGTGCCAGCTTTGGGTATCCGAGAGCTCGGGTGGTGCGTTCTTGCAGCAACCCTCTACGCGGTGAGATGTGGAACTGCTGAACCTTTCACAGGCTTGCGGCAGGCCGCATCGATTTGTCAGGCCGAAAGCCTGATCGGCCGACCGGGCGCGATGCGGCTTGCGGCTGCGACGATGGCGTCTGCATCGATGCCAAAATGGCGATAAAGATCGCCGATGGTGCCGGTCTGCCCGAAATGCTCTACTCCGAGAGGCACCGTGCGATGTCCGGCCACGGCCCCGAGCCAGGACAGTGTCGCCGGATGGCCGTCGATCACCGTGATCAGCGTGCAATGCGCCGGCAGACGGGCGAGCAGCCGCTCGGCGAGGCTCATCGCCGTGGCGTGACCACGCGCCCTTGCGCGCCGGGCGGCCGTCCAGCCGGCGTTCAGCCTGTCGGCCGACGTCACCGCGAGCACGCCAATGTCGCGTCGATCGCCTCCGATGCGGCCGGCTGCCGCGATGGCCTCTGTCGCGACCGTGCCCTGATAGGCGATCACCACCTCGGCATTCGATCCCGGCTCGCGAAGCCAGTAGGCGCCGTCGATCACACCCTCGGCGAATCCTGGATCGCTGCGGTGCTGCGGTTGCTCCATCGGGCGGGTGGAAAGCCTCAGATAAACCGACCCGCCGGTCTCATCGCGCAGCCAGGTGCGTTCGTTCGGATCGCCCTCGCCGTCGCGCTGGAGATAGTCGAAGCTCCAGTCCATGATGATCGACAGTTCATCGAGGAAGGCAGGCTCGAAAGAGGCCAGCCCATCCTGCGCCATGCCGATGAGCGGCGTGCCGATCGACTGATGCGCCCCCCCTTCGGGCGCCAGCGTCACGCCGGATGGCGTGCCGACCAGAAGGAAGCGGGCGTCCTGATAGCAGGCATAGTTCAGCGCATCGAGGCCGCGCGCGACGAAGGGATCGTAGACCGTTCCGACCGGGATCAGGCGTTCGCCGAACAGCGAATGCGACAGTCCCGCCGCGCCCAGCATCAGCATCAGGTTCATCTCGGCGATGCCCAGTTCGACATGCTGGCCCTTGGGCGAAAAGGCCCATTTCTGCGCCGAAGGAATGCGTTCGTCGCGGAAGGTGTCGGCGCGCGCCGCGCGCGCGAACAGGCCGCGCCGGTTGACCCATGGACCGAGATTGGTCGAGACGGTCACGTCCGGCGCCATGGTGACGATCCGGTCGGCCAACGGCCCGCCCGCCTTGGCGATCTCGTCGAGGATCTTGCCGAAGCCAGCTTGCGTGGACAGCGTCCGATCCGACAGTTTCACCCTTTCCGGGCGCGGCAAAGCGGAAGCCTCGAACCGGCGCCTGCCCTTGGCAAAGAACGGCACGCCGGAGAGGAAGGCACGCAGGCCTGCCTCGTCAGGCACGGCGGCAAAGGCTTCCCACTCCGCGTCCATTGGCACGCCCATGGCGGCGCGGAAGGTCTCCATCTGCGCCGGCGTCATCAGGCCGGCATGATTGTCCTTGTGCCCGGCCAGCGGCGTGCCCCAGCCCTTGATCGTATAGGCCAGGAAAACCGTCGGCCGGTCGTCGTCCGCCGCATCGAACGCCTCGCAGAGCGACGGCAGGCAGTGTCCGCCAAGGTTTTCCATCAGCACTGCGAGTTCCGTGTCGCTGCGGCGGTCCAGTAGTTCCGTGATCGCACCCTGATCGCCAAGATCGTCCATGAGCCGTTTGCGCCAGGCCGCACCGCCCTGAAAAGTCAGAGCCGAATAGAGTGCGTTGGGGCAGGCATCGATCCAGTCACGCAGGGCCTCTCCACCCGGTTCGGCAAAGGCCGCGCGTTGCAGGGCGCCATATTTGAGACGGGCCACCCGCCAGCCGAAAGCGGAAAAGATCGCCTCAATGCGGTGCCAGAGCCCTTCACGCACCACGCCGTCAAGACTCTGGCGGTTGTAGTCGATCACCCACCAGACGTTGCGCAAGTCGTGCTTCCAGCCCTCCTGTAAGGCCTCGTAGATGTTGCCTTCGTCCAGTTCCGCGTCTCCGATCAGGGCGACCATCCGGCCTTCCTTGCCGGCCCAGTCATGGCCGCGCAAATAGTCCTGCGTCATGGAGGCGAAGATCGGGAAGGCCGCACCGAGGCCAACCGAACCGGTCGAGAAATCGACATCGTCGACATCCTTGGTGCGCGACGGATAGCTTTGCACGCCGCCATAGCCGCGGAAATTCTTCAGCTTTTCCAGGGGCAGGTTGCCCATCAGATACTGGACCGCGTGGAACACTGGGCCGGCATGCGGCTTCACCGCTACCCGGTCCTCGGGGCGCAGGGCGTGGAAGTAAAGCGACGTGATGATCGCCGCCATCGAGGCCGACGAGGCCTGATGGCCGCCGACCTTGACCTCCCCCTCGCCCTTGTCGCGCAGATGATTGGCGTTGTGGATCGTCCAGCAGGACAACCACAGAAGCCGGCGATGCAGGGTTTCCAGATGGGCGAGGTCGATCATAGCGAACTCCGATTATGCGGCGAGCGACGCCGGCATCTGCAGCGCCTGCGTGAGGTCCGCCAGGATATCCTCGACCTCTTCCAGCCCGACGGACAGCCGGACCAGCCCCTCGGAAATGCCGTGGGCGGCACGCTCTTCTGGCGTATAGGTCGAATGGGTCATGGAGGCCGGATGCTGGATCAGGGTTTCGGCGTCGCCCAGGGAGACGGCGCGCCGGATCAGTTCGAGGCGGTTCATCATCGTGCGACCTGCTGCCAGTCCGCCCTTCAGCTCAAAAGCGATCATCGCTCCGAAGCCGGGCATCTGCCGCTTGGCAAGGGCATGCTGCGAAGAACTTTCCAGCCCGGGATAATAGACCTTGGCCACCGCCGGGTGGCTCTCCAGCATTCGTGCCACCGTCATGGCACTTGCGCAATGCCGTTCCATGCGCAGCTTCAGCGTCTTGAGACCGCGCAGAACCAGCATCGCATTGAAGGGAGCCATGACCGCGCCGGTCATGTCCTTCATGCCGACCAGGCGAACCTGCGTCATGTCTTCGGCCCTGCCGACAGCGATGCCACCGACGAGATCACCGTGCCCGCCCATATATTTGGTAGCGGAATGCACGACGATATCGGCGCCGAGTTCGATCGGCCGGGTTAGCACCGGTGTAGCGTAGGTGTTGTCGACGATCACCTTGGCGCCGTGCGCCTTGGCGATCGCGGACACGGCAGCGATATCGACGAGCCGCATGTTCGGATTGGCCGGTGTTTCGAAATAGACGATCCGGGTCCGGGGCGAGAGCGCGCCACGCAACGCTTCCGGATCGGTCAGGTCCGCATGAGTGATGGTGATGCCGAATTTCGCCAGGCCGTGGCGCATGAAGGCGAAGGTGCAGCCGTAGAGCGTGTTGTCGGTGATGATCTCGTCGCCGGGAGACAGGAAGGTCCAGAACACCGAGCAGATGGCGCCCATTCCCGAAGCCAGCGCAACTCCCGCTTCGGCGCCTTCCAGGTCGGCGCAGCGGCGCTCGAGGAGATCGAGCGTCGGGTTCGAGATGCGCGAATAGATGTGCCCCGGCGCCTCGCCGGCAAAGAGTGCGGCTCCTGCCTCGGCGCTGTCGAAGGCATAGGTCGAGGTCAGGTGCAGCGGCGGCGTGAGTGCACCCTCATGCTGCGCCGGATCATGGCCAAGGTGAATGGCGCGGGTGGCAAAACTGGCGGGCTGGCGGGGGTTCATGGCGACCTCATGGCTTGGGACGGCCTGAATCTTTGCATCGAGCGTCTGGCAGGTGCTGCCAAATAATGCCATTATGCCTCATAAAATTGGAATATAACGATTGTCCAATCCGAAAATGAAACAAATAGATGCCAAGGATCGCCAGATCGTCCGGGAGCTGCAGCGCGATGGCCGGCTGACCAACCAGGACCTGGCGGCACGCGTGAACCTCTCTCCGTCCCCGTGCCTGCGACGGGTGCGCCTGCTTGAAGAGGCTGGCGTAATCGTCGGCTACTCCGCGGATGTCGACACGCGGGCCTGCGGTTTTCAGATCACGGCCTTCATCCGCATCGCCCTGCAACGGCATGAACGCGAGGCCGTCGAGCGTTTCGAGAAGCGCATACATGACGCGGACGAGATCCTCGACTGCTTCCTGCTAACCGGAGAGGCGGACTATCTCCTGCGTGTCGTCGTGGCGGACCTCGACGAATACGAACATTTCGTCCGCAACCGCCTGCACGGCATTCCGGGCATTGGGTCCATCACGACGAGCCTCGTCTACGGCACCGTCAAGTCGTCCCGGGTCTTCCCTCTATAGCGCCATTGGCGTCAGGTCCCGTCTCGGCTCTGAAGCTGGACGGCAACGAGCATCCACTACCTCGCTCCCTCATTGAGCACTCGCAATTTCGACTGGAGGAGCAAGACAGAAAGTTCGAAAAGCTTCCAGGAACCCCAGCCAGCTATCTGCCCTCCCTTCACGCCTTCGTTGGCTTGGACACCGCCGCAAGCCGGGTGCTATGCGCTTACATTAGCAATCAACGATATATTAACAGCTATGATGCAGCCTTTCCGTATCGGGCGACGGGAACCAACCCTCCCCCATCGACGATCCGGCATCTTATGTGTGCCGCGACGTTCGACCGATGCGGAGCAAAACGCATGAGTGTCGAAACAGCACTGGCGCAGCTGCTGCGCATGATTCACGGGCGGGCTCTGAATTTGGCGACGTTGCCAGACGATGAGAGAGATCTGCACTACGATCGCATCCGCCTGTCATGTTGCGGGGCCGCCGAGCAGATTGGCCAAAGCCCCGACAAGGCAGCCATCACGGCAAACAGCGTGGTCGAATTTACTCGCGCAATGGTCGGGATCATCGAGACAGGCCGCGGGGCAAGCGCTGAGCGAAGCGCCAATCGGCCACGGGGTGAGAGTTCGAAAGTGTGGCCGGGACGGCCGCACTAGGCGTGGTGGCCTTCGCTTTCATAGCGCCGGCTCTCGAAGGTCGACGCTTCACGGAAGTCTAGAATCGGGCCCAGGCTGCGATCAAGCCGAGAGGTTCAGCTTGGACCTGGCCTTGGCCTTGAGGCTGCCTCGCCGCGCAATCAGGTGATTTGTCAGCAATTTCTCGTCGATCGGTTCCGACATGAAAAACCCCTGGGCGCCGTGGCATTGTTCGGCGATCAGGAAAGCCAGTTGTCCTTCGGTTTCCACCCCCTCGGCCATGACAGTCAGGCTGAGAGAGTTGGCCAGCGCGATAATTCCTCCGACAACGTCCTGCTTTTTCCTGGATGATTCCAGATCGTTCAAGAACGATCGATCGATCTTCAGCTGATTGAGGTCGAGATCGGCAAGGTAGCCGAAACTCGAATATCCGGATCCAAAATCATCGAGCGCCAAACTGACCCCGAGATTGCGAATCTTCGACAATGTGTTCAACGCATCCTTGCTTTGGATGAAAACCCCTTCCGTGATTTCCAACTGCAGGCGCGACGGCGGCAATCCCGTTTGCAGCAGCACCTCCGCGAGGTGCACGAAAAATCCATCGTCCTGCAGGGTCTTGCCCGAGACATTGACCGCGCAGATGAAATCGGCGGCGGAAATCGACATCCACTGCACTGCCTGCGCGCAGGCCTTGCTCAGCACGATCTTGTCGATTTCCAGGATCAAATCACTCCGTTCCGCGGTCGGAATGAATGAGTCAGGCAGGCGCACCGTTCCCGAAACGCGGTCGCGCCATCTGACCAGGGCTTCGGCGCCGATCATACGCCCCGTCGCCAATTCGAACTGTGGCTGCCAAACCAAGAAATACTCATCGGCGTTCAGCGCTTGCTTGATCGCCGCCTCCTCGCCCAACTGCGCATCAATCTGGCTGAGGATAGCAGGCGAGAACGTCACAAAGCCGGACCGTCCTTCCGCCTTCGCGGCATAGAGCGCGCTGTCGGCGTTGCGCAACAAGGTGGAGATATCCGAGCCATGATCCGGGAAAGACGCCATGCCGATGCTGGCGCCGATGCGCACCTGGTGACCGTCCAGATCGGCAAACCGGTTCAGCTGCTCGCGCAGACGATGGCCGAGATCGTCCGAATGCCCGATCGCCATGACGGCGAACTCGTCTCCTCCCAGGCGGACGGCGGCCACTTCGCCTGGCCGTTCGACCGACTGCAAGGTCTCGGCAACGGCCTTCAGCAGCAGATCGCCAATGTGATGACCGAACGTGTCGTTGACGCTCTTGAAGTGATCCAGGTCGATCAGGAACAGCCGGAGCGGCTTGCCGGCCAGCCTTGCCCGCTCCAGCAGCCCGTCTCTGTTGGCGGACATCCAGGCGCGATTCTTCAACTCGGTCGTCGCATCGCGCCAGGCGAGAAATTCCAGCTTGCTGATGGTTTCCCGTCGGCCGATGAGCAGCACGGCGGTTCCGATCGCAAGCGCCGACAATACCGTCAAGGCAAAGGCAATCTGGTAGTTGAACCTGTTGAGGTTCTTCTCGGCCACATAAAGATCGACGTTAACTTCTTCCCCATATTTGTAGTATTCGTCGTTCATGCGAGCGACGATCTGGTCGAGCTCAATTCCCAGTTCTTTCAGGCTGTTTTCATCGAAAGGCAAGCCGGCCGCAAGGATGGCATCGATCCGCTTCACAGCGTCATTGACCTGCGGCACGATACCGGCGTAGGCAGGGATTTCGCTAATCGTGTCGCCGCCGTCGATCCGCTCGAAACGGATGTAGACCAGATCGTTTGCGGCCGCCAATTGCTCAAGACTTTCAGGCGAACCGGCGGCCAGCTGGGCAAGTGAAACCATATCCCGCAGATGCGTCACGTCGCGTATCGCAATGTGGAACTCGCGAATGGCGAAGAAGCCGAAACGCGGCATCGCGCTCTCGATCTTGCTGACGCTCGTGAACAGCACCGCGATCAAGATAGCTGAGCAGACGGCTGCCGATGCAGCCGCGGCTACGTAGGTTACAGGAAGCCGCCAGGCTTTGCTTCTAGACCACATGGCTGGACGTAAGGCGGAGGTTCAATTGCCAGGGGCCATCGTTTTTATCAGCCAGATCCATCGAGGTTTGCGAACTGGCGTATCGAAGGCCGGATAGTCATCGAGAGGGTAGATCAGCCGCGTGGGACCTTGCGTGCGCCGCGTCAACAGCTTGCCGTCCTGGCGAGTGGCAAGAAGCAGGGGACCTTCGATCCAGTCTTCCTTCGGGATTACCTGCACATAGTCGTCCACCGCCCGCAGGACGACTGACGATTCACCCTCCAGTCCGACCAGCTTGACCACATCCCGGAACAGAACGCCCTGAAACGCAAGTTGCCCTTTTTCAAAGGGACTTGGGGTGGAAACGCTGTAAAGGCCGAGCTTTTCCAGCTGTCGCAGCGTGACCGGGATCGATTCGCCGTTCTTCTCGACATTGAAAGCAACGGTATCGGGAGGATCCGGATATTTGGCCGGTTCCATGGCGAATGCCGGCAGCATGCCGATTGCCGAAATGACCAGAACAATCAGGATCCGATCAAGTGCAGATAAACTTCTCTCGAGGATCGACACAACGCAGTCCTTTCCATTTCCATGGCCAGTACCAACCGTTGCCGGCTCGCCGATACTGTCGGCGGAGTTGCCATCCTTCCATCGAATGTTTATTTTTCAGTTAGCTTTTGGTTGCAGCGGGCGTCGTTGCTGATGGCCGATGCAGGCTAACCAACGCCCATCGAAAGCATATCAAGGAGCTGGGCGCCAAGCCGGGCCGTCTCGCACGCTACTCCGCCGCCTGCACCCTGCCCGCTCCGATGATGGCGCGAATTTCGGCGCGACAGGAGCCGCAATTGGTGCCGGCCTTGAGCACTTCACCAACGGCCCCGACGGTCGAGCAGCCAGCCCCCACAGCCGCCGCGATCTGGTTGGCGCCGATGCCGAAGCAGGAGCAGACGATCGCGCCGATATCCGGCCGGTCGGCGCCGGCGCGGCCGGCGACAATGCGGAAGCGCTCGCGCTGGCCGGCGTGGGCGGTTTCGAGCTGCTCGGCCGCCCAGCCGCGTGAGACAGCGACCGGGCCGGGTGCGACGAACAGGGCGCCGGCAAGGCGCTCGCCTTCAAAGGCGGCGATGCGGTGCTGGCCGGCGTCGCGGTCGTGATAGGCGAGCAGCTCGGCCTCAGGCGACACGAACAATGACTGGGCAAAATCTGGCCAGTCGATGTTTTCGTCGGCAAAAGCGAGCTCCACCCGCCAGCCGCCCTTGCAGCGGGCCACCGCCCAATAGTCGGCGGCGATGACCTCGGGGCGTTCTCGCATCACGGCGAAGCCGAAGGCTCTGGCGGCGAATTTCTCGATGCGCACCGCGACATGCTTCAGCGCCGGCTGGCCGGAAACAGGGTCGGCGAGCGCCGCGGTCAGGGCGTCGAGACGTCCCTTGGCCGCGAACTGGTCGGTCCAGTGCATCGGCGCGAAGACGCTGCCGCGGCGCTGGCGGGTCGTGATCAATGCGCGAACCAGGACGGCGCCGCGCGGGCTGGATAGGCGCACGATGTCGGCGTCGCCGATGCCATGGTGCTGTGCATCGGCCGGATGGATTTCGACGAAGGGCTCGGCGATGTGCTGGGAAAGACGCGGGCTTTTGCCGGTGCGCGTCATCGTGTGCCAGTGGTCGCGGATGCGGCCGGTGTTGAGGATCAGCGGGTAGTCGGGCGTGGTGCGGGTGTCGGTTGAGACGCGGATCGGGATGAAGCGGGCCTTGCGGTCGGGCGTGTAGAAGTTGCCGTCGGCGAAGAAGCGAATGGGCTGGCGCCCAGTCGTACCGACC
>NZ_RZOJ01000257.1:0-8835 GCF_003998845.1 Mesorhizobium sp. M4A.F.Ca.ET.022.05.2.1
ACCCCGAACTGTTCAGGCCCGCCGAAGTCGAAATCCTGCTCGGAAATCCGGCAAAGGCAAAGGCCAAGCTGGGGTGGGAAGCGACGATTTCGCTGGAAGACATGATCCGGGAAATGGTGGATGCCGACCTTGAACGTCACACCAACCAGCCCGCACGCTAGGTCGAGCAGAGAGCCCTTTGCGTAATGGTCGATAGCTTGACGCATCGCATTCTGATCACCGGGGCAAGCGGCTTTGTCGGCTCGGCGCTGTTACAGCTGCTCGCGCGAGACCATGGCAAGTGCGAGGTGTTCGCCTTCGGCCACGGCAAGGGGCAGATGAACCCGATCGACCTCATGGACAGGAGCGCGGTCGAGGCAGCGATCCGAAAGACCCGTCCAACAGCGCTTGTGCACCTGGCGGCGGTGGCGGCGCCGGCGGATGCGCGCAACGCGCCGCGACATGCATGGGACGTCAACGTGACGGGGACGATGAACCTCGCCGAATCGGCGATGCGCCATGCTCCGGAGGCCAGGTTCGTCTATGTCGGCAGTTCGGAAGCCTATGGAGCATCGTTCCAAAGTGCTGCCGGCCGGCCGGTGACGGAAAGCGAACCGCTTCGGCCGACGACGGTGTACGGCGCCACCAAGGCCGCCGCGGACCTGATGATCGGGCAGATGGCCTATGACGGGCTGCGGGCAGTCCGCTGCCGGCCGTTCAACCATACCGGCCCCGGCCAGTCCGACGCCTATGTGGTTCCCGCTTTCGCGCGCCAGGTGGCGGAGATCGTGGCGGGTAAAAGCGAGCCGGTCATCCATGTGGGAAATCTGGAGGTCGAGCGGGATTTCCTCGACGTCCGCGACGTCGTGCGCGCCTATGCGCGTCTGGCCATGGTCGACGTCGATGCCGAACCGGACTGTGTCTTCAACATAGCGTCCGGACGCCCCCGCAAGATCCGGGATATCCTCGACATGCTTATCGCGCGGTCGGGCATCGATATCGAGGTGCGCACGGATCCGGAAAGACTGCGGCTCAACGATACGCCCTTCGCATGCGGTGATGCATCGAAGGCGCGCGACAGGCTGAACTGGAGGCCCATGGTGCCATTCGAGCAGACAATCGCCGACGTTTTCGGCTATTGGCGGCGGATGTGCGGCGCCCGTTGAATGCACGCAATCCGGGGCGGCCGGCATAGTTTCCCGCGGAGGCTCATCAACTTGATGTCCACAGGGCAATAATGTATCGAACCTCGCACACAGCCGGGCCTGGGCAGGACAAACGATCGGGACATATGCTGCCGACTAAAACGGGCTTCCTTGCAGATGCGTTCGCCGACATAGGCGCGGCGCTGACGAAACATCACCTCGCGACGACTTTCAGCTGGCAGGACGTGGCCCAGCGCTATCGCCGTTCGCGTGTCGGGGTGTTCTGGCTGACCATCAACATGGGCGTCCTGATCGGCGCGCTCGGGTTCCTCTTCGGCACGCTGTTCCGCACACCCCTGGAGGAGTTTCTCCCCTACATTTGCGTCAGCCTGATCTTCTGGGGATTCATCGCGACGTCGATCAACGAGGGGTGCATCGCCTTTGTCGGCGCCGAGGGCATCATCCTTCAGGTGCGCATGCCACTGTTCACGCATGTGTTGCGGACGCTCTACCGCAACGCAATCATCCTCGGCCACAACATCCTGATATACCCCCTCGTCCTGCTGGCCGTCGGGCGCTGGCCGACATGGCACGTCTTCCTGGCGCTGCCTGGCTTTGTCATTTTGTCGCTCAATCTGCTTTGGATCATGCTCATCCTGGCGGTGTTGTGCGCGCGCTACCGCGACATGACGCAGGTGATGCAGAACCTCCTGCAGGTCGTCATGTACCTGACCCCGGTGATGTGGATGCCGCAAACGCTTCCGGACGGCTTCTCGCAGCGGCTGGTGGAGCTTAATCCCTTCTACCATCTGATCAGCGTCGTGCGGGACCCGCTTCTGGGCGAATTGCCGTCCGCGATCAGCTGGATGGCGTGCGTCGTGTTCGCGGTCGTCGGCTGGATGGCCGCCCTCGCCCTGTTTGGCAGCTATCGTCATCGCATCCCCTATTGGCTCTGAACAACCGCTATGGCTTCCATCACATTGACCGGCGTCTCGGTCGAATTTCCGGTGTTCAACGCGGCAAGCCGCTCCCTCAAGAACAGGGTGCTCAGTGTCGCGACCGGCGGCGCGATCGACCGCCGTGGGGATGGCCATGTCATCGTGCGCGGCCTCGAGGATGTCAGTTTTTCCCTGCGGGAGGGCGACCGGATCGGCCTTGTCGGCCACAACGGCGCCGGCAAGACGACGCTGCTTCGCGTCCTGTCGGGCATCTACAAGCCAACGAGCGGATCCGCCTTGATCCAAGGCGAATGCGTGTCGCTCATCAATATCTCGCTGGGCATTGATCCGGAAGCAACGGGCCGCGAAAACATCAGGTTGCGCGCAGCGATGATGGGCATGCGTCCGGAAGAATTGCGGGAGCAGTATGACGAGATCGCCGAGTTCACCGGATTGGGCGACTTCCTCGACATGCCATTCCGGACCTATTCGTCCGGCATGCAGCTTCGCCTGGCATTCTCGACGTCCACCGCGATCCGGCCGGAGATACTCGTGATGGACGAATGGCTTTCGACCGGCGACGAGGATTTCAAGCACAAGGCCGACAAGCGGCTGCGCGAGATCGTCGACACGACCAAGATTCTCGTCCTTGCAAGCCACTCGCGCGAACTGCTGCAGAACAATTGCAACCGAATCCTGTGGATGGAACACGGCCGCGTGCTGATGGACGGCCCTGCCAATGAGGTGCTCCCGGCCTATTTTGGTTGAAGCCCATGGCGCGTGCGCTAGATGTGAGGTCTTGCATTTTTAGGCAATTCCGGACGGAAAACCGCTTCGCACTTTTCCCGGGATTACGCTAAGGCCAATCGACTTTCGGGACCCTAATCTTACGTCGATTGATTTCAGTATCAGATTTAGGGGGCGCACCCATGGACAGCAACGAGCACGGTTGGTGGCGCGGCAAGAAGGCGGCGCTGGTCGTTGCCCATCCGGGGCATGAGCTGCGGGTCCACCATTGGATGGAGACGGCCAAGCCCCTGGTCCTCGTGCTGACCGACGGCTCGGGCCATCTCGGTGTTGGCAGGCTCGACCGCACGGCCGAAGTCCTGGCCGGCGCCGGCGCGCGCCCGGCGGCGGCGTTCTTCGGCAAGATGGCGGACCGGGATCTCTACCGGGCTATCCTGGCCGGCGAAGCGGAGACATTCCAGCAGCTCGTTGACGAAATGATCACGGTTCTCGCCGGCGAAGCGATCGACTATGTCGCCGCCGACGCGGTCGAAGGGTTCAATCCGGGGCACGACGTCTGCCGGCTGCTCGTCAATGCGGCGCTGGCGAGATTGCGCGACCAAGACGGCCGTGAGCTGCCCAATCTCGAATTCCCGCTGGAGGCGGGCGCCCTCAGGCGCGAGACAACCTCGCGGGGCGGGATCGAGCTTCACCTCGACGCCGGGGCGTTCGATCGAAAGCTTGGGGCCATAGCCAATTATCCGGAATTGACCGAAGAGGCCGACCGCCTGCGCGCGGCGCACGGCCTTGCGAGCCTCGGCGTGGAGCGCCTCAGCCCGGTCGACTATCATCTGGACATTTCGGAATGCTCCGAGCAGCCGCCGGCCTATGAGCGTTGGGGCGAGCAGCGGGTCCAAAGCGGCTACTACAAGACAGTGCTGCGCTTCAAGGAGCACGTCGAGCCGCTGGCCAGGCAACTGGCGCCATGAATCCCGGGCGCGAGCGCCGGCAGAAAGTAAGCCAGCAGCTCATCCGCCAAGTTCGATCAGGCGCAGTCCCAGCCCAAGCCGTCGTTCATCGCTCGACAGGCCGAGTTGGCGTGGACTTGCCGGATTTTCGATCCGAAGGCCGATGGTTAGATGCCGGGCGAGCAAGGAACCGGGCGGCAGCGCCACCTTCCAGTCTTGCCGCGCCGCGAACAGCCGTCGTTCAATGGACGTTCCGTTGATGAAAAGCTCGGCGGCGACTTCCGAGCGGTGCGCATGAAGGAAAGGCTCCAGAACCAGCCTGAGCGAGGTTGGCGCAGGGCCGTAGGCTATCTCGAATTCGACCATCGCCAGTTCGCCGTCGGTCCACACGCCCCAGGATTCAACCGCGCCGAACCCCGTCAGGCGCACAAATTTTTCGGGCTCGTCCGCCAGCGCCAATGAAACCGGCTCGTTCGCCTTGACCGGTTCCAGCCCGGCCGGCAAGCGCGCCAGCCGCGTCAGAAGCTCCTCGCGCTCCGCCATCCACGGCCATGCCGGCCGCCCCGGCTTCGGCAGCCAGGTCTGCATATGACGCGCCAAAGAGAGGTTCGACGCGTAGCTGGCCGCAGGCGCGGCGCGATGTTGACCGATCGCCTCGCCATAGAGCGACAGGCAGGCGTCCAACCATTTTGACAGGCTTGCCTCCTGGCGCGTTCGCCTCGAGATTTCGGCTGCGTCGGCTGCATCGTAGCGATCGATCTCGGCCGCGATCGCCTTGGGCGAGAGGCGCTGCTGCAGCGCCCGCAGTCCGAAGTTGCGCCGCCGCCATGTATCCCAGTTCTCGGAGCGAGCCATTCCAGCGAGGCCGCGACCGTCGCAAACGATGACCGCGCGGCCGCAGGCCATGGCTTCGAGGGCGCTGAGCGCGGACGCGAAGGCGAGATCGTATTGCGGCAGCAGGGTTTCGGGCTCGTCGACGATGTTGCCTACGGCTTCTCCTATCACATCCAGCTCGATGCCCCGCTTCTCGCAGGCTGCCCGCACCGCGCTCAGATGCTGCGCGTTCTTGGCGAAAGCCAGGGCGCGGCGCGGACGTCCCGGCAGCGGCGGCCCAGGCGCGAAACGGTCAGTGTCGACGGCGTTGAGCAGCGTGACGATGCGGTCGGCCGGAATGCCCGCTTCGGACTGCAGCCGCTCGGCAACCGTATCGTCGACGGCGACATATTTGCGGACATTGGCGAGAAGCGGCGGCGCGCTGTGCCAGGCGACGAAATCGTGGGTGAAGTAAACGATGGGAGCATTCGGGAAGCGCGCCGCGGCGATTGCGGTGACCTGGGTGTGGTTGCCGTGGATGATGTCGACCTCCGCGGCGATGGTCGAGATGTCGTCAGTGACGGGAATGCCGCGCGCCCGGATCTCCTGGGCGATCGGTCCCAACTCGGGCGCATAGACGATCGGCCTGTGCCCTGCGCGCATGAGGGCGAATGCGAGCTCCCGGGTGACGATCTCGGTTCCCGAACGGCCCGTCAGATATATGTTGGCGATCAGGATCGACAGCGGGTGTCTGAGTATCATGGGTAGGCAGACTTCCTTACACGTTTGCGCGGCCTGTCCGGGGGTGCGCGGCGCCCCGCCCGGCTCTATAGCCCATCAATGCTTTTGGATCGCCGAATTCTTTGGCGAGGCCCTTGCACAGGTTGCGGCCCAATCCTCGGAATCCGCCATTGTCGTGGCGTGCACCGCATGCCATACCCGCCGCTGGGAGGCGGCATGCGCTTGGCGGAGCTGACGCCGAGCAGCGGCGAGAGTGAGATGTTTGGCTGTGCGGCAGAAGTGCGAACCAAGGCGGCAGCTTTGGAATCGGTGACGTTGATTGATGGCGAAGGTGCGGAAGGCTTTGTCGTCATCCCTCCGGACCGTCCCGTAACTGCCGGGACGGGCTGCGTTGAACACGCGCTCGAAATCGCCCGATGAAGAAGAGCTTTGAGGAACTGTACAAGGCCTTCGAGGATCGCTTTCGCGGTTCGAGGGAACTCGTCAAGGAACGGCTGAAGGTCTACCAACCCCTTTTGGCGCAAGTGCCGCGACAGGCGGAAGGGCCGTGCCTCGCGATCGATCTCGGCTGCGGGCGCGGCGAGTGGCTGGAGGTGCTTGGCGAGGCCGGGCTGGAAGCGGTTGGCGTGGATACGAACGCGCGCATGGCGCAGGAAGCCACCGACCGTGGCCACAAGATCGAACTGCAGGACGCGCTCGAATATCTCGGCGGCAGGCCGGATAGCAGCGTGGCGGTCGTTTCGGCATTCCACATGGTCGAGCATGTGCCGACCGACTACCTGATAGAGCTGCTGGATGAATGCCGCAGAGTGCTGATCGACGACGGCCTGCTGATCCTGGAAACGCCCAACCCGGAAAACATCTCGGTCGGCACGCATACTTTCCATCTCGACCCAACGCACAAAAGCCCGCTGCCACCGGCTCTGCTCGAATTCCTGGTGGGACAGGCCGGCTTCGCCGAAACAGCGATCCTCAGACTGAACGGCGCGCCGATGATCGAGGCAGGGCCGATCGAGCGCAGCGTTCATCTCATGTTCGAGGTGGCGCGCGACTATGCCTGCCTGGCAAGAAAGCGTGCGGCGGAGGGATCCGAGGCCCTCGCGGCATTTGTAGGAACCGCAACGCAGCAGCCGCCCGCCGACATGGCACAGATCAAGCAGTGGCTCCGTTCGGCCGATGACGAGATCGTCAGCTTGTCGGACGGCTTCAAGGCGACGATGGCCTCGACGGCGCAGCAAATTCAGCAACTGACCGACAATCTCGCCGCCCAGTCGGAGATGATGCGTGCGGGAAATACGGCGCTCACGAACACGGTTGCCGCCCTCGGCAAGCAACTGAAGGACATCATCAAGGACAGGGCCGTGACCGCGCGCGACGCGGAGATCGAGCGTCTTCGCCAACAAATTGCCGAGCAGGAAATCGCGAGCAGGGAGCAGGTCGGCGCCAAGGAAGCCTCCATCCAGGAACGGGACGCCGAAATCGCCCGCTTGCGTGACAGGGAGACGGGGCTTGCCGAACAGGTCGAGCAACTGTCGAGCCTGACGGATGCCTTCAGGAATTCGACGTCGTGGAGACTTGCGGCTCCCTTGCGGGGGATGAAGCAGCTGTACCGTACAGTTCTCGGGCAGCCAAGGGACCATGCCTTTCCCGGCGCCCCCCTTCGCCGACCCGCCAGGGCAAACGCCAGGCTCGTGATGCAACATGGCCTGCTGTGGTTGCGCCGAAGGCCGCGCGCCGCCGCGTTCGTGCAGCGCATGGTCAGAATTGCCCCGCCCCTCGAGCGCCGCCTGCTGACCTTCGCCCGCACCAATGGAGGCTTGGTGACCATAGACACAGGCTGGACGCTCGAACCCGATCCCGCTGTCCTGCAGGCCTGGAGCAAGCGTCTCAGCTCCGGAAAGTCGACATGACCAGCGAGCCATTGAAGCTATGGATCGACGGCCAGTGCCTGCAGACGCATAGCCGGATGCGCGGCATTGGACGCTACGTCCTGGATCTGCTGCGCAGTCTTTCCACCCATGAGAACGACATCGAACTGCAGGTCTCGCTCAATGCCGCGATGGCCGATAGCGCAATGGCCGCGCGGTCGCTGCTTGCGGACATCGTTCCGGCGGAGCGTATTCACGTCTGGCACGGGAAAGCCGAGGGGGGCGAAGCCGACTTCGGATTCACGCCATGGCGCAAGCGCAGCGAAATAGCCCTTGTCCACCACGTCAATCAACTCAATCCGGACCTCGCCCTCTCCGCCAGTCCTTTCGAGGGTGCCCTGGACCCCGCGGTTCCCTACCTCGGCGGCCCCCTGGCGACAGTCAGAACGGCGGCCATATTCTATGACGCGATCCCGTTCCGGTTTCCCGACAAATATATGCGGGACCCCCGCCGGCAGGAATATTTCAATCGCCGCCTCTCCAGCTACAGGGACTTCGATCTCGCTTTCACGATTTCCGATTTTTCTTCCGGCGAATTGCGTCATTTCGTCAATACGACAAACGACCTGTACATCGGGACCGGAATATCGAACAGGTTCGTCGAGCTGATCGACGACAGCACGGAGCGCAACGATATCGCGGGCGAATACCTCCTTTACGTGGGCGGATTCGACTGGCGCAAGAACATCGCCATCGTTCCGGCCGCCTTTTGCATGATGTCCAAACCGTTGCGGGAAAGGCTGAAGTTCGTCATCGCCGGCGATGTCGGCCCTGTCGAAGAAGGCGAGTTGCGCAACGTATGGGCATCCTGTGGTTTGCCGGCCGACCGGATCGTGTTTGCCGGCGCGGTCGATGACCGGACGCTGGTTCGCCTTTACAAGGAGGCCCTTGCCCTGGTGCAACCCTCCTTCATGGAGGGCTTCGGACTGACGGCGCTGGAAGCGATCGCCTGTGGAACACCCGCGATCGCGGCCAGGGCCGGCGCGCTTCCGGAAATCGTCGGGGATGACGCGCTGCTCTTCGATCCCGCATCGCCCTCGGACCTCGCCGCAAAGATCGAAGCCGTCGCGGTAGGCAAGCCCAACACGCGCAAACTGAAGGAGCTGGCGCGGGACAGGATAGACGCTTTCAGCTGGAGCCGGGTTTCGGAGCGTGTCGTTGAGGGTCTGCGGGGCCTGGAACGTCGCCCGGCACCGCCGCCGCGGTTCGGATTGGTCGAGGCACTCGCTGTCAGGAAAGATGAAGAGCGGGACGTCGCGACCTTGATGGCGCTCGCCGAGCCCGAAGTCATCAGGCCGAGGCTGCTGGTGGATGCGAGCTCGACACTGATCGACGACGGCAAGAGTGGCATTCAACGGGTCGTTCGGCGGATCTGCGAAAATATGTTTCCGCGCCGAGCGAAGAACGAGGGCAAGTACATCTCGTTCTGTGACGACGAATCCGGTTGGTATTTCGCCCGGGAGTGGACCGGACGGGCGCCGCCCAAGCAGCAGTCAACCAGACTCCTGCCCCAGGCCGGCGATACGATCCTGATGCTGGACAGTTCGTGGATCTACCACACGCTGCATCCGGCATTCCTTCGCCCGGCCCTGATCCT
>NZ_RZOJ01000258.1:0-8822 GCF_003998845.1 Mesorhizobium sp. M4A.F.Ca.ET.022.05.2.1
TCGCCAGCGGCCGCAACAGCACGCTGCCGAAGCTCATGTTCCTGTCGCTGCGCGATCAGATCGATCCAACCATCGCGGCGATCTCGACATTATGGACCGCCATCGTTGTGGCCGTCATCCTGATCGTGACGCTTCGCCAGAAATCCTGACCGAGACCGGAAATCATGCCAAGCAATCCTATCGCAGCCGACCATCAGACAGACATCCCCAAGGTGGGGCTGGCGATCATCACCGGTTCTGCAAACTGGGGGCTGGCCTTTCCCGAAGATGTCGAAGTCGATGGCGTGCGCACCTTGCGGCGGGACATGAGCTTCGAGACGCCTTTCGGCCGCACCGACAATTGGAAGCTCATCGAGTTCGATGCCTCGATTACCGCCGAAGGCAGAACGAAACAGGCGCTGTGCATGTATTCGCATGGCAATCCCCGCGACCATATCGACCATTCCTGCCATCGCCGCGCGTTCTGGGTGTTGATGAACGCGGGTGTGAAACAGGTCGTCTCCTGCTCAACCATCGGTGCCGTCAACAAGGCGATCCAGCCGGGCGACATGGTGGTGAACGCCGATATCATCGAGCTAACGCAGACCCCATTCTCACTGCTTCCCGGCCGCCAGAGCTTCGACTGCTCCGGCAAGCAGATCGTATGCCCCAGATGCGCGGCCGTTCTGGTCAAAACCGCGCGCCGTCACTGGCCGCCGCAATGCCGCGTTCATGGCATCGAACAGCAGTTGGTGGCTGCCCACTGTTACGGGCCGCGTCTTACGAGCCCGGCCGAAGCCTTGGCGTTTCGAAGCATGGGGGCCGACGTGCTCAACCATTCGATTGCCCCCGAAGCCACCTTGTCGCGCGAGATCGGCGCCTGTTTCGTGCCCTTGGCGTTCGTTACGGCGGCCTTCAATGACTATATGGACCGTAATCGCCAGGAATTGCTGCAACAGGACGTTTTGCCGAGCCTGTCCATGACCGCCTCGCGGGTTGCGCTGGAAACCGCCGCATGGCTTCCGGCCGATCCGCAATGTTCCTGCCATGCCTTGAAATCGCCGCAGCCGGAGGAACGTTCCAGCCGTTTCTGAGCCAGCGCCAGCCCTACCTCAGCCTCGCCGATCGGCGCCTCGAGTGCCCGGCTCGCAGTAAGAGACCGCGTCTATCGCGGCAGCTTTCTGCCACTGCTCTTCCCCGGCAGAGCGTCTCGCAGAGCGCTTGTGCTAAGGCGAAAGCCGTTTTCTGTGGCGATAGTTCTCGCAGGGGAAACTAGTCCTCCTCCAGATCATTGGGTTCGCCAGACCATACGAGAGAATACGAAGGAAACGGGGTGGCGAACCACCCGCTAACATATTGATTTCCTGTAGAAAACGATGACCCTCCGGGCCCACCATTATCGTTATTTATCAAATGGCTTACGGGTAGGTTCGCCAACAGGGTCGCCAAAAGGTTCGCCAACCATCGGCTTGCGGGTCACCAGCCGCACGACTCGATCCATACCCTGCACCGCCAGACGAACCTGGGATGCCTCGCGCGAATAGAGTTCTGAGTGACCGATATCGTCGTGACCGAGCACGTCCATGAGCTGCCGGGTCGAGGGCCTCAGCCTCCGCCAGATAAACACCGAGAGACTTCCTCAGCCCGTGCAAGGTCAGGCCCTTCGTCAGGCCGGCAAGCTTGCACCAATGCGCCATCATTCCCGTCAGCGACTTGGCGGAGAATGGGTCACCGTAGCCGTTGACCAGGACAGTCTCTCCGCGCCTGTCGGCCGCATCCAGGATCTCAGACAGCATCGGTGTGATCGGCACGAAAAGCCGTTTGCCGCCGGTTCGTCCCTTGTTCTTGGCCTGAACGATATCGCGCGCAATCGGGTTGTCATCACGTCGATCGAGCCGACGCGTGCGCTATGCACCAACCGATCGGTTGCTGAAGACTCTCGTCGTGACGTGCGTGGATAGCAGGCTTGAATTCAAAGACTCCTGGCGCGCTTACATGAGCGGTACGGAATCGTCATTGGAGATGCTCAGGCACGATCATTTGTCGATGCCGGGACTGCAGATCAGGAAGACTTTTCGGACAATGCGCATCGGCTCGAAGAGCGTTTGGCAAGCCTGGGTCTTCTCAGGCGACTATCCGACAGCTGCGCCTACGTCGAAAACCCATTACAGAGAGCGAGGAGCCGAGTGAACCCCTCTGATCTCATTGGCGCCGCCGGCGCGACATCGATCCGTTTGTGTCTTGACGCGCTCTCGCCGGAAGATGGCATGGCGCGCTACCTTCTTGATCGTTTGACTGGCGAGCAGGTCGCTGCGATCACCCGGGCGTTGCTCACTGATCCGAAAACCACCGAGCTTCTGAAAATTGCGTTGCCGCGCAGTCTGGTTTCACCCTTCGGACTTCCGGACAGCTTGATGACGGACGAGCGGATGGTGGCGATCCGGCACTCCGACTACAACCGTCCCGCACTTCTTTTTGCAACACAGATGAAGCCAAGTCGATCATTGCCGATTGCTGCGATCCAGGTTGGGACAGGAAGCCTCCATTTGTCGGCCTAGTCTAGGGCGCCCGTAGTCCGCCATGATCGATATCAGCCTGGCCGTGTCGATTGCCGGGCAGACCTGGCCCCTCGGCTTGAACATCGCCACGTCTTCGCCTGCGACGATGGCGTTGATCACGCTCTCGTCGATGGCTTCGACGGCTGCCTCATAAAGCGGATCAAGCTCCTCCCAGTTCAGGGAATGGCGTGTAATTACTGGGCCTGCATGAAGCGGGTTCGGCATGTCATCGGCCACCGAGAAGGCAAGGAAGATGTCGCCCGACGCGTTGCCACCCGGCGAGCCTGAGCGTCCTATCCCGATGGAGCCGCGCTTTGCCAGTTGCCGAAGCACCGCATCCGAAAGCGGTGCGTCGGTCGCTATGATGACGATAATCGAGCCGGTCTCCTTGTTTCGGGAGCGGCCGCCCGGCATTTCGCGACCGACAGGCACGCCCAAAACCGAAAGCCACGGGCGAACTCCGTAGTTTGCCTGCACCAGCACCCCGACTGTATAAATCCTACCGCCGATGCTGATCTGGCGCGATGCGGTGCCCGTGCCGCCCTTGAAGTCATAGGCGATCATGCCGTTGCCGCCGCCGATCGACCCTTCGGCGACCGGTCCGGATTTCGCGGCGTCCAGCGCCGCGACCACATGTTCGGCTTTGACGAACATCGCGTTTATGTCGTTCAGGCAGCCGTCATAGGTTTCCGCCACAATCGGCAACGCCCAGGCATGTTCTTCCTCAAAGTGCTTGGCGTACGTGCGGATCATCCACTCGGTGGCTCCCGTGTGGGCCGCGCCTATGCCGTGGGTGTTGGTGATGCAGATCGGGCCGACGAAATACCCCGCATCATTGACCCAGTGAACGCCGGTCATCTCTCCGTTGCCGTTCAGACTGTGAAAGCCGGCCCAGACAGGTCTGGGCGTATCCCGTTCGGCACGTGGAATGATGGCCGTCACGCCGGTGCGCATGTTCTTGCCTGGGTCGGTCAGCGTCGTGAAGCCAACCAGAACGCCCGGTACGTCGGTGATCGCATTGTAGGGTCCGGTCTTGCCGGGAAAGGGAAGGCCAAGGTCACGGCCGCGCGGTTTCGTCATGGTTTTCATTCCACATTGGCAATCATCAATTTCGGCACGGCATTCAGCAGTGCCTGGGTGTAGTCAGTCTGCGGGTTGCGGAGCACGTCGGCGCTACGGCCATATTCGACGAGCTTGCCATGGCGCATCACCGCCACCTCCTCGCAAAGGTGCCTCACGACGGCGAGGTCATGCGAAATCAGGATCAGCGTGAGGTTCAGCTGTTTCTGGAGCCGTTTGAAAAGTTCCAATATCTGCGCCTGGATCGACACGTCCAGCGCCGATGTCACCTCATCGGCGATCAAGATGGCGGGCGACATGGCAAGGGCACGCGCGATGCCGACACGCTGGCGCTGGCCGCCGGACAACTGGTTGGTCTTGCGGTGCAACAGCTCTTGCGGCAGTTCGACCATGCTCATCAGCTGCTTCAGCCGCTCTGGAGCCTCGGACGGCGCGCAAAGCCTGTGAGCGATGAACGGTTCCAAAAGGGTCTGCTTGATCGTGTAGGCAGGGTTCAGGGACAGATAAGGGTCCTGAAAAGCCATCTGCACGACGCGGCCGCGATCCTTTCCGCGCTCCAGCCCTTCGATGTGAATGGAGCCTGACGACGGCTTCAGCAGCCCGACCAGCGCGCGGGCCAGCGTGCTTTTGCCGGACCCGGATTCGCCCACGACGCCCAGGCATCCGCCCCGGCGCAAGGAGATGGTGACCTTGTCCACCGCGCGAACCGTATAAGCGGGCTTTCCGCGAAGCATGTCGGTCAGGCTTCTCGGGGCGGGGAAGGTAATCGACAGGTCCCTGACCGCCATGATTTCGCTTTGGTCCGGCGCGGAAAAATGCGCGCGGTCGGGCAGAAGGAACGGCTGGGACCGGATCAGTTGGCGGGTATAGTCGACCTTTGGCCGGGTCAGGATTTCTTCCCTGGTGCCTGCTTCGACGATCCGGCCATCCTTCATCACGATGATGCGATCGCACACCTCGCCGATCACGCCGAGGTCGTGCGTCACCAGAACAATTGTCAGGTCGCGCTCCTTGCGGATGCTCCGGATCAGCGCGAGGATTTGGGCCTGGACGGTCACATCGAGGGCCGTCGTCGGTTCGTCGGCGATCAGGAGCCTGGGCGAACAGGCCAGCGCCGCGGCAATCATCACCCGCTGGCGCATGCCGCCCGACAGCTCATGCGGGTAGGCCTGCGCGCGGCGCGGCGCCTCGAGGATTTTCATGTCGTCGAGCAGACGAACGGCCTGCGCGGATGCTTCCGCGCGGCCTAGCTGACGATGGATCATCAGCCCTTCGGCCACCTGATCGCCGACCGTCATGGTCGGGTCGAGATGCGTCGACGGGTTCTGAAAGATCATGGCCGCCTTCTGGCCGCGATAAGCCTTCAGGTCGGCGGCCGACATCTTCAGGACGTCATTGCCATCATAGAGGACGCGGCCCTGCCTTACCTTCGCGTTGGGCGTGAAAAGCTGCAGCAGCGCCCGACATACTACCGACTTGCCGGAGCCGGATTCTCCCACGATCCCCAGCGCCTCCCCCCGGCGGATCGCAAAGGAAACGCCCTTGACGGCGTTGACCGGGCCATGGACCGTGTCAAAGGTGACAGAAAGGTCTTCGACAGAAACGAGAATATTGTCCAACTCAAGCCTCGGGGTCCAGAATATGGGCCACGCCGTCGGCGATCAGCGACAGGCCGAAGGCCAGTGAACAGAGGGCGATGCCGGGGCAGAGCGATATCCACCAGGCGGAGCCAAGATAAGTGCGCCCCTCGGCGATCATGACGCCCCACTCAGGCGTCGGCGGCTGCACGCCAGTCCAAGAAAGCCCAGCGACGATCCCAGGACGACCGTCAGCACCGCGTCCGTCATCAGAAAGACGCTGGAAGACACAATCGCGTTCGGCAGGATGTGACGCAGCATGATCCGGCGGCGGCGGTAGCCCAGGACGCGCGCGGCCAGAATGAAATCGGCATTGGTCAGGACCAGCGTCTCACTGCGCACCAGCCGGGCATAAGTGACCCAGTTCACGACGGTCAGCGAAACAAGGTAACCCGTCAGGCCCGGCCCGATGATGGCGACAATCGCAATGACCAGCACGAAATAGGGAAAGGAGATCGTGACCTCGAGTATGCGCATCAGAATCCCGTCGAGCCAGCCGCCGGAATAGCCAGCCAGGAGACCCACCAAGGTTCCAAGCAGGAAAGGCCCGATCACACCGGCCACCGCCATCAGAAGGTCGATGCGCGCGCCGTAAAGGACGCGGGCAAAGATATCGCGGCCCACCGAGTCGGTGCCCAGAAGATGGTCGGCACTTGGCGCCAGCGTCGCTTTGACCACGTTGACCGCGATCGGGTCGTACGGTGTCAGAAGAGGTGCGAGCGCCGCGGCAATCACCCAGGCACCGGTGATGACCAAGCCGGCGATCAGCGCGGCGGAGGCTTCCTTCCGCAGCCAGGTCGCGGACGTGCTCAGGGCGGACCTCATGTCTTGACCCTGGGATCAAGCGCCGCGATCACGACATCTATGACCAGATTGGAGATCACGATGCCGGCGGCCATCACAAGCGTCACGCCCTGCACCACCAGATAGTCGCGGCTGAGAACCGAGCGTACCAGCAAGAGACCCAGCCCCGGAACGTTGAAGACATTTTCAACCACGACCGTGCCGCCGATCAGGAACGAAGCCACTACCCCGAACAGGCTGACGGTGGGCAGAAGCGAATTCCGGAAAACATGCCGCCAGAAGACGTTCTTTTCCGGCACACCCTTCGATAGCGCCGCCACGGCGTAACCGGCATTCATCTGCTGTATCAGCGTGGCGCGAAAATTCCGCGTCAGGATCGGTGTCACCGAGATGGCGATCGTCAGGGCCGGCAGGAACATGTGATAAAGATTGGCCAGAAAGCCGTTCCCATAGCCCGATACGGGGAAGAGTCCGGCCTTCAGCGACAGAACCAGCACCAGCAACAGGCCGACGAAGTAGGACGGGATGCCGACACCGGCCACGCAGAGGACGCGGATTGCCTGATCCAGCCATCCGCCCCGGCTGCGCGCTGCCGCGATGCCCAGAAGAAGGGTCAGCAGCGCTGACAGGAACAAGCCGTAGACCAGGATGTAGACGGTCGGGCCGATCCTGTCCAAAAGCAGTGGTCCGATCGCCGATCGAAAGCTCATGGACTGACCGAAGTCACCGCTCAGCACATTCCTGATGTAATAAAAATATTGAATGAATACAGGCCGATCGAGCCCGTAATGTTCGCGAAGCTGCGCGATCGCCTCGGCGCTGGCTTTTGGCCCCAGGAGCAACCGTGCGGGGTCCCCTGGGGTCAGTTGCAGAAGAACGAAGCTGACGAGGCTGATCCCGATCAGGACCGGGATCAGCTCGAACGGCCGCCGAAGGACGAAGGAAAAACGAGTCATGTGGCAGGCTTGCTGAATTTATCTGAGCGATGCATCGGTGGCGCTCAGCTCTTCAGGTCCGCCTCTTCGATGGTCGAATACTGGCAGCCGGGATCGAACGCCAGGCCGGTCACATTGGCGGCGCGCGCGCTGGTCCAGGTGGGATGATAGAGCGCGACCTGCGCCACTTCCTCCACGCAAATTCGCTGGATCTTTTTGTACATCTCGTCGCGCTTGGCCTGATCGACTTCCGCAGCGGCCGATTCGATCAGCGCGTTCACTTCCGCGTTGTTGAAGCGCGTGTAGTAGGACTTGTTTTCGCCCGCGCCCCAGGCGCACCAGCGCAGGGCGTTGTCGGGGTCAGTCGTCTCGTTGTACCACCAGTTGAGCTGCGCTTGATATTTGCCGTCGACCAGTTGCGTCCACGCCTGACCTGAATCGATCGACTGGATCGTGACCGTAATTCCCACCTCGGCCAATTGCGCCTGGATCAGAATGGCCAGCTTGTCTTCGTCGGTCGCTCCCGCATTGGTCATGAGCTCGAAGGACGGTGCCATGCCGGAGCTCGCCAGAAGGGTCTTGGCTTTCTCGACGTCACGAGCGATCACGGGCAGGTCTTTGTCGAAGAATTCGAGCATCGGACTGAAGATCGATGAAGCCGGCTTGCCATAGCCCGCCGTGACGGCATCGGTGATGGCGCGCCTATCAATGCCGAAACTGACCGCCTGACGGAATTTCACGTTGCTGAAGGGCTCAGTCTCGTGATTGATCAGCATGTCATAAGTGGCGCTCGAGGGTTCCGAAGCAACCTTTACACCGGCAGTCTCGAGTTCCTTCATGCGGCTGTAGGGAACACCCATGACCACATCGAGTTCACCCGCCTGCACCATGGCGACGCCGGTATTGTCGTCAGACACGGAGATGAATTCGATGCCGTCGAGCCTGGGATGGCCGGACAGGTAAAAATTCTCGTTGCGGGCCATGATCACCCGGTCGCCGGCGCGCCACTCGACGAATTTGAACGGGCCGGACGTGACCGTCGGGTTACTCCCGAATTTCTCGTCGCCCAAGGCTTTGACCGATGCCTTGGAAACGATCCCGGTATTCCAGATTTCGCAAAGTTTCAGGAAAGCCGGGAACGGATGGGACAAGCCCATCCTGACCGTTCGCGCATCTGCCGCCTCGATCTTTTGCAAGGACTTGAACGGCGCCGCATAGACAGAGTCTGCTTGGAACCGCATGCGGTTATAGGTGAAAGCCACATCGTCGGCGGTCAACGGGCTGCCGTCCGAAAACTTCAGGCCGTCTCGCAGGTGAAAGGTATAGGTCAGTCCATCCTCCGAGATCTTCCAGCTTTCGGCCAGGCCCGGTCCGATCTCGCTTTGATCCGCGTTAGCCTTCATCAGCCGGGAAAACATCATCCCCTGGGAGATGATGTCGGACCCGAGAACGGTCTTGATCGGGTCGAGCGTCTGAACGGGTGTTCCATAGCCAATCCGCAGAACCTTCGTTCCGGCGGACGCTGCCGCCGAGATGAACCGATCAAGGATGGCAGGCGCGGACAACCCGGTCGCCAGCGTTGCTTTGATAAAAGTCCGTCGATCCATGTGAGTGCTCCCGATGCGCTTTAGCTTCGCGCCAGCGCTATTGCCGCCTAATGTCGAGCGGGCGCTGGCTTTCTGTCAATAACATTGTTATGGTATCTTTCTAACGTAGCGAAAGAGCCTTGGCTGGGTAGGTCGTGTCAAAAACCACTGTAAAAAAACTGCAGGCCGCGTTGCCCAAACTGTCGGCGACCGAAGCGCGGATCGGGAACTATATTATTAGAA
>NZ_RZOJ01000259.1:0-8819 GCF_003998845.1 Mesorhizobium sp. M4A.F.Ca.ET.022.05.2.1
CTCTCGAAGAGGGCTCTGGCGTCGTCGGCACGATCGACAGCTATGTTCCGCATGTCGTCGGCGGCGTGAAGTACACGCAGGGCTGGGGCGCCATCACCGGCGTCGTCGCCTATGACAGCAACTACGAGGAAGTGGCCGGCAAGGTTCGTCTCGACGTCAAGCCGATGGACAACCTGTCGCTGTTCATCATGGGCGGCTACGGCACCGACGACAACCTCAACGATGACGCAGGCAACGTCATCGACGCGCATGGTCGCGGCTTCTACAAGCAGTGGAGCGGCAACTGGGCGATCTGGGGCGGCGGTACCTACACCATCAACGAGAAGACCTCGTTCAACGCCCAGCTCTCCTACGACGAAGGCAAGAACTTCGGCGTCGCGGCGAACATTGCCTATGAAATCGTCAAGGGCCTCAAGGTCACGGCCGAAGTCGACTATCTGCATGTCGGCGAAGATACCGTCACCAACTGGACCAAAGCCGACAAGGAAAACAGCATCGGCGGCATCCTCCGCTTCCAGCGCTCGTTCTGACCGGTTCTACAATCTTTGCAAGAAGGGCCCGCAGCACGTCGCTGCGGGCCTTTGTCTTTTCAGCTCAACCCCCGCCTGTCTAAGTGCCGAACAGACCCGCTCGCGCAGACCGTCCGGGACCTGGCCCACGACCGCGTCGAACGAGGCGACCGTCAGACCCTGGTCGATGCGCGTTGCTTCGGCGATGACGGCCCTGGCTTCCTCCGGGCGTCCGAACGCGGCGAGAGCGGCGGCCAGCCCCAACCTCGACCAGGTCTGCAATGGCCATTGGCGGCCACCACCATGGCCACCACAAGCACCACGCCTGGGGCTGGGGCGGGGTGACCATCGTGGCGTCCGACAATGGCGGCTGCGGCTATGAATTCTGGAAGTGGAAGGTGACCGGCTGGCGCTTCTGGAAGCGTGCCTTTCTCGCCTGCCGCGACTGGGAGTAGGGTGTCGCCACGCCTTCAAATGCCTTGCCTTCCCCTCGCCTCGCGGGGGGAAGGTTGCGGCCGATCCTGCTCGATGGATGCCGCGCCCGTCGGAGCTAGGCGATGCGGCGCTGGCGGCGTGACGACTGGCCGCCGCCGGCCCCGGGCTGCTCCAGCGCCAATTGGTCGGAAGTGACCAGCCGGCCACGGCCTTCCTTCTTGCCGACATACATATGCCGGTCGGCGAGCGCGACCAGCGCGTCGGGATCAGCGGCTTCCGTCGGATAGATCGCGACACCGACGGTGCAGCCGACCTGGATGTCGCCGTTCGGGGCCGGAACCTTGATGCGCAGCCGCTCCAGCACGCGCTCCGCCACGCGCACCGCCTTCTCCCTGGCCTGGTCAGGCTTGCCCGAGAACAGGAAGGCGAACTCGTCGCCGCCGAGCCGCGCGACGAAGTCGGCGCTGCGCAGGATCGCGCGCAGCTTGTCCGACACGCGCTGCAACAGCGCATCGCCGGCCTCGTGGCCAAGCGTGTCGTTGACCTCCTTGAAGCGGTCAAGGTCGATGAACAGCAGGCCCGCCGCATCGCCGGTTGCGGCGCAGCGGCCGATCACCGATTTGAGCTCGTTGTGGAAGGCGCGCCGGTTGGGCAGGTCGGTCAGGAGATCGTGGTTGGCCGAATGGTCGCTCTGCTGCTTGGCCAGCTCGATCTCGCGCTTTTGCGCCGACAGTTCCTCGTTGGCGGCCTTGAGGTCGAGCAGCAGCTGCGCGTTGAGGTCCTCGACGACCTTGCGGTCGCTGATGTCGACGACGAACCCCTCGAGGAATTCGAGCCCGCCGGCCTCGTCCCAGACACCGCCGCCGATCTCGCGGACCCAGAGCGGCTCGCCGACCCTCGGCACGATGCGGTAGTCGACATTCCAGTTGCAGCGCGCCTCGAGCGCGGCGTCGACGGCAGCATAGACCGAAGCGAGATCGTCAGGATGGATGGCCGAAACGTAGTCGCGCACCGCATTGTGGATGAAATCGCTCGGCCGATAGCCGCTGACAGTGAGGATGCCGTCGCTGATGTAGAGCATCGTATAGGACTGGTCGTTGCGGCAGCGGTAGAGATAGCCGTCCATGCGACCGGTGATGCTGAGCAGCGCGTCCAGCCGCTCGTCGTGGTGGCCCCCCTGGCCGACCGCGGATGCAGAAACCCCGTCATGCTTCATGGCCGCACCCCCAAGTTAGCGGTCTGAGCGCGCCGTAGATGCCGTTACGGCAAGTCGGCAAGAGGTCTTCAATATCAGCTGAGTATTATCAATCTGTTATGGGAGGCGCCCTACGCGCACCGCTTCTCAGTTGCTCGCCGTGTAGGCCGCGATCGCCGCCATGTTGACGATGTCTGAGTCCTTGGCGTTCAGCGAGACGATCTGCACCGGCTTGTTCAGGCCGACCAGCAGCGGGCCGATAACGGTCGAGCCGCCGAGCTCCTGCAGCATCTTGGTCGAGATCGAGGCCGAGTGGAACGCCGGCATGATCAGCACGTTGGCCGGGCCGGTCAGCCGTATGAACGGGTATTGCGCCATGGCGCGGGCGTTGAGCGCCACGTCGGCGGCCATCTCGCCGTCATACTCGAAATCGACGCGGCGCTTGTCGAGGATGCGCACGGCCTCCTGCACGCGCTCGGAACGTTCGCCATGCGGATGGCCGAAGGTCGAGTAGGCGAGCATGGCAAGCCGCGGCTCATAGCCCATGCGGCGGGCAAAGCCGGCCGCTTCCTCGGCGATGTCGGCGATCTGCTCGGCATTCGGCATGTCGTGCACGGCGGTATCGGCGACTAGTACGGTCTTGCCCCGCGCGAGCACGATCGAGACGCCGATGACGCGGTGGCCCGGCTTGGCGTCGATGACGCGGCGGATGTCGTCAAGCGCGGTGGAGTAGTTGCGGGTGACGCCAGTGACGATGCCGTCGGCATCGCCCAGCGCCACCATGCAGGCGGCGAAGTGGTTGCGGTCATTGTTGATCAGCCGCTGGCAGTCGCGGAACAGGAAGCCCTTTCGCTGCATGCGCTCGTAGAGATAGTCGGTGTAGATGCCGTTGCGGCGCGACAGCCTGGCATTGATGATCTCGATGCCCTGCTTGTTGAGCTCGATGCCGGCGTGTTTGGCGTTTTCCTTGATGACGTCGTCGCGGCCGAGCAGGATGGCGGTGCCGAGATTCTGGTTCACATAGGAGACGGCGGCGCGCATCACCTGCTCCTCCTCGCCCTCGGCGAAGACGATGCGCTTGGGCTGGCGCCGCACGCGGTCGTAGATGCGCTGCAGGGTGGAGGCGATCGGATCGCGGCGGGCGGAAAGCTCCTGCGCGTAACGGCCGAGGTCTAGGATCGGCTTGCGGGCGACACCGGACTCCATCGCGGCCTTCGCCACAGCCAGCGGGATGGCGGCGATCAGGCGCGGGTCGAACGGCACCGGGATGATGTAGTTGGGGCCGAATTTCGGCCGGTTGCCCTGATAGGCGGCGGCGACGTCGTCGGGCACGTCGCGGCGCGCCAACTCGGCCAGCGCGCGCGCCGCTGCGATCTTCATCTCGTCGTTGATGGTGGTGGCGCGGACATCCAGCGCGCCGCGGAAAATGTAGGGGAAGCCGAGCACATTGTTGACCTGGTTCGGATAGTCCGAACGCCCCGTGGCCATGATGGCGTCGGTGCGGATCTCGGCCACTTCCTCGGGCGTAATCTCGGGATCGGGATTGGCCATGGCGAAGATGATCGGGTTCCTGGCCATCGACTGCACCATCTTGGTCGTCAGCGCGCCCTTGGCGGAAAGGCCGAGGAAGACGTCGGCGCCATCGAGAGCCTCGGCCAGCGAGCGCGCCTCGGTCTTGACGGCATGCGCCGATTTCCACTGGTTCATGCCTTCGGTGCGGCCCTGGAAGACGACGCCCTTGGTGTCGCACAGGATGATGTTTTCCGGCGAGAAACCCATCGCCTTCATCAGCTCGATACAAGCGATGCCGGCGGCACCGGCGCCGTTGCAGACCATCCTGGTGGTCTTCATGTCGCGGCCGGTGATCTCGAGCGCATTGATCAGGCCGGCGGCGGAGATGATGGCGGTGCCGTGCTGGTCGTCGTGGAAGACGGGTATGTCCATCAATTCGCGCAGCCGCTGCTCGATGATGAAGCATTCCGGTGCCTTGATGTCTTCCAGATTGATGCCGCCGAAGGAGGGACCGAGGAAGCGCACGCAGTTGATGAACTCGTCGGCATCCTCTGTGTCGACCTCGAGGTCGATGGAATCGACATCGGCGAACCGCTTGAACAGCACCGACTTGCCTTCCATCACCGGCTTGGAGGCAAGCGCGCCGAGGTTGCCGAGGCCGAGGATGGCGGTGCCGTTGGAGATGACGGCGACCATGTTGCCGCGCGTCGTGTAGTCGAAGGCGCGGCTCGGATCCTCGGCGATGGCGCGAACGGGAACGGCGACGCCCGGCGAATAGGCGAGGCTGAGATCGCGCTGCGTCGCCATCGGCTTGGTGGCGACGATCTCCAGCTTGCCCGGCCGTCCCATGGCGTGGAATTCGAGCGCCTCCTGCGCGCTGACAGAGGGACCGCTGCTTTCGGTTTTCCTGGCCATGGTCCTCTTGATTCCCTCACCAGTGCGGCACCCTTGAGCTGGACGCCATATTTTTTGTGAGCTTCCGGCTTAAGGCCACACGCCGTCGCTGTAAACCGCCAAGCGACGTGCAAACGCTGTTCCTGGGCCGGGCGCGATGCCGCCGTTCAGATCCCGCCCGACGAGGCGATAGCGGCAATCTCGCGCACATGCTCGCGCACAGGGGCCCATCGCGTCAGCCCCGCGGTGCCGGCGAACGGCCACTCGGCGAACGGCGGATCGCCGCTTCCCATGCGCCGCTTGAGCGCCGAGAGATAGGCCATCAGGTGCAGACGTTCGGCCCGCACCGTCTCCAGCGTGCGGCCGCGAATCTCCTCGCGCGGAATGGCGCGGTCGCGCAAGGTCTCGACGGCACGCCGGATGGCGGTCGGCTCGGGCTCGGCGATGATGCAGTAGTCCGGGTGGAAATACACGTCGCGGCCGCCGATGCTCGGCGTCGAGACGATCGGCAAGCCGGCCAGCAAGTACTCCATACTGGAGTACATTGCCCCCTCCACCGCCGACAGACAGAGCCCGACCGCGGCCTGGTTGTAAACATGGTTGACCTCGTCCGGCGAAAGTCGCCCGGCCAGATCGTCGACGAGCGGATTGGCGATCCGGTGCAGCGGCGACTGCGCCTGTAGGCGCCGAATGAAGGCGCGGTCGCCGGCCGGAGGCAATTCCCCGATCGAAGATGTCACATGGACCAGCCTCTCGATTTCAAACGCGAGGTAATGCCGCTTAGTGTGTGAGATACGGCCATTGTAGACGGCATCGTATTCGACCGACACGTCCGGCAGCGGTCGGAAGATGTCCTCCGAGATCATCAGATTGTGATTGGAGAAGATCGCATTGCCGCCTACGCTCGCAATCAAGCGGCGTTCCTCCTCGGTGTTGCAGAGGAAGATCAGCTCATGGTTGGGGCAGGCCCAGGCAAACCAGGCGAGGTCCCTGCCGATCTGATCGATGACGGCGGGCCTCTCCAGGGTCCAGTTCGGCATCAGCAGGAAAGTGGCGCGCCGCGATGCCAGGCGACGGGAAAGGGCAGCAAGCGCATAAAGCGGGCGGCGCCCGCCGACTGGCACGTAGAGGATCAGCGGATCGCGATTGAAGATGTGGACGGGGATGTCGATGCCGCCATCGAGATCGGATAACGGCCCGCGTGCAGGAAGAACGAAAGGAAACCTTGTCCGCAGCCATGCCTTTACCTTGGTTCTGGTGCGATTGGCGCGGTTGGTGGCAAGAAGCCGCACACGCCTGAGCGGCGAGCCGGCAGGACCGACCATCTCCTCGAACGTCTCGTGTCCGTCCTGCTTCATTGCCCCTATCCGCCTGTAATGCCGATCCCCGGGCGTGATCAGTATTCGCGATCGCGGCTTCAGGCAATGTGCTCATCCCGTGGCGGTTTCCCCCGCTTTTCAAGCCGCCGGCATTAAACCACGCGAGCTGTTCTGCTAGCGTGCCGGCATGGATATGCGCACCCCGACCGAACTCAACGCCCCCGAGGCGACCACGCCGATGCCCTTCGGCGGCGCCGTCACGCCGATGATGGAGCAGTATATCGAGATCAAGGCGGCGAACCCGGATTCGCTCCTGTTCTACCGCATGGGCGATTTCTACGAGCTGTTCTTCGACGACGCCGAGAAGGCAAGCCGGGCGCTCGGCATCGTGCTGACGCGGCGCGGCAAGCATCAGGGCCATGACATTCCGATGTGCGGCGTGCCGGTGCATGCGGCGGATGACTATCTGCAGAAGCTAATCGCGCAAGGCTTCCGCGTCGCCGTCTGCGAGCAGACCGAGGACCCGACGGAGGCCAAGAAGCGCGGCTCGAAATCGGTGGTGCGGCGCGACGTGGTGCGGCTGGTGACGCCCGGCACCATCACCGAGGACAAATTGCTGGCGCCGTCGGAATCGAGTTTCTTGATGGCGCTCGGACGCGTGAAGGGAGGCAGCAGCGATCATGCCTTCGCGCTGGCCTGGATCGAGATCTCGACCGGGGTCTTCCGCGTCGCCGAGACCACCGCCGACCGGCTGCTCGCCGACATCTTCCGCGTCGATCCGCGCGAGCTGATCGTCGCCGAGCCGGTGTTTTACGACCCCGAGCTGAAGCCACTGTTCGACGTCATCGGCCGCGTCGCCAGCCCGCAGCCGCCGTCGCTGTTCGATTCGGCCTCGGCCGCGGGACGCATCGCACGCTTCTTCGCGGTGGCGACGCCGGACAGTTTCGGGACGTTTTCGCGCGCCGAGCTGTCGGCCATCTCAGGCACTATTGCCTATGTCGAGAAGACGCAGAAGGCCGAGCGGCCGCCGCTGTCGCGACCGGAGCGCGAGGAGAGCGGCTCGACGCTGTTCATCGACCCGGCGACGCGCGCCAATCTGGAGCTCTTACGCACGCTGTCGGGTAGCCGCGACGGCTCGCTGTTCAAGGCGATCGACCGCACGGTGACCGGCGGCGGCGCGAGGCTCTTGGCCGACCGGCTGATGGCGCCGCTGACCGATCCGGCGGCGATCGGCGCCAGGCTCGATTCGGTGTCGTTCTTTCGTGCCGAAACCCGACTCTGCCAGGCGGCGCGGACGAGCCTGAAGAGCGTTGCCGACATGCCGCGGGCGCTGTCGCGACTCGCGCTCAACCGTGGCGGCCCGCGCGATCTCGGCGCGCTTCGCGCCGGCTTCGAGGCGGCGGACGCCATCGCACAGCTGTTCGCGGCGATCAGCCTGCCCGAGGAACTTGCGGCGGCGCTGGCATCGATCCAGGCTCTGCCGCGCGATCTGCGCGACCATCTCAGCCTGGCGCTGGATGAGGAATTGCCGCTGCTCAAGCGCGACGGCGGTTTCGTGCGCCGCGCCTACCATGCCGAGCTCGACGAGATGCGAGCGCTGCGCGACGAATCGCGCAAGGTGATCACCGGGCTGGAGCGCTCGCTGATCGAGGAGACTGGCATCCGCTCGCTGAAGATCCGGCACAACAATGTGCTCGGCTATTACATCGAGGTCACCGCCAACCACCATGCGGCAATGACCGGCAGCGACGAGAACAAGGCCCGCTTCATCCACCGGCAGACCATGGCCAACGCCATGCGCTTCACCACGACGGAGCTCGCCGAGCTGGAATCGAAGATCGCCAATGCCGCCGACCGGGCGTTGAGCATCGAGCTCGCCACTTTCGACCGGCTGATGGCGGAAGTCGTGGCCGAGGCGAACAGCATCCGCGCCGGCGCCGATGCGCTTGCGGTGCTCGACGTTTCGGCAGCCCTTGCGCTGCTTTCGGAAAGCGAGGCCTGGTGCAGGCCCGAGGTGGATTCCAGCCTCGCCTTCGAAATCGAAGGTGGCCGTCATCCGGTGGTCGAGCAGGCGCTGCGCCGCTCGGGCGAAGGCCCGTTCGTTGCCAACGACTGCGATCTTTCGCCGGAGGGCGGCGCCAAGGCCGGCGCGATCTGGCTTTTGACTGGTCCCAACATGGGCGGCAAGTCGACGTTCCTGCGGCAGAACGCGCTGATCGCCATCCTTGCCCAGACCGGCTCATTCGTGCCGGCGCAGAGCGCCCATATCGGCGTCGTCGACCGGCTGTTCTCGCGCGTCGGCGCATCCGACGACCTGGCACGCGGCCGCTCGACCTTCATGGTCGAGATGGTCGAGACGGCCGCGATCCTCAACCAGGCAGGCGAGCGGGCGCTGGTGATCCTCGATGAGATCGGCCGCGGCACAGCGACCTTCGACGGCCTATCGATCGCCTGGGCGGCGGTGGAGTATCTGCACGAGAAGAACCGGTGCCGAGCGATCTTCGCCACGCATTTCCACGAGATGACGGCGCTGGCCGGCAAGCTCCCCCGCCTCTCCAACGTCACCATGCGGGTCAAGGAATGGGAGGGCGAGGTTGTGTTCCTGCACGAAGTCGGCAAGGGCGCGGCGGACCGTTCCTACGGCGTACAGGTGGCGCGGCTCGCCGGCCTGCCGGAGGCCGTGGTGGCGCGGGCAAAAGAAGTGCTGCACCAACTCGAGGAAGGCGAGGTGTCGGGCAAGGCCAATCGCCTGGTCGACGACCTGCCGCTGTTTTCGGTGGCGGCGAAACGCGAAGCACCTAGGCCGGCAAAGAACGACGCGCTGAGCGACGCACTCGTCACGATCAATCCCGACGAGATGACGCCGCGCGAGGCGCTGGAGGCGCTCTACAGGCTGAAGGGGTTGGCTACAAAGCCCTGACGCGGCGCGGCTTCAAATCATCTCCAGCCCACGCT
>NZ_RZOJ01000025.1:0-32378 GCF_003998845.1 Mesorhizobium sp. M4A.F.Ca.ET.022.05.2.1
CTCGGCGGCGATCGGGATCGATTCGGCAGTCTGGAACTGGGCATAGCGATTGAGGTCGCCCAGCATGTTCATCGAACTCACCTTGTCGAGGACGCGCTGGAGCTCCTCGGGCAACGACAGGCTCTGCACGTAGAAGCTCTTGACGTCGATGCCGTAGGCTTGGAGCGCCGGGCCGATCGCCTCCGCCAGTTGCTGCGAGAATGTTTCCTGATTGGCCGCCATGTCGATAAAGGCGATGTTGCTCTGGCCGAGCTTGCTGGCGATGGCTGTGAGGATTGCACCGCGCAGCTGCCCCTCGATCATCTCGGAGGTGGAGCGCTCGGCCGTGCCGACCAGGCGCGACCAGAACACCCCGACATCGCCGATGGCATAGGCATAGTTGCCGAAGGCGCGTAGGCGGATCGGCCCGTATTCCTTGTCACGGACAGTCAGGGGCTGGGTGGTGCCCCATTTGCGATCGATCTGGTCCTTGGTGTCGAAGAAATACACGTCCGACTTGAAGGGAGACTCGAAGAACTTGTCCCAGTTCTTCAGATAGGTCAGCACCGGCAGCGTCTGGGTGTTGAGCGTGTAGGTGCCTGGCCCGAAGATGTCGGCGATCTTGCCTTCATTGAAGAAGGCCGCCTTCTGCGTCTCGCGCACCACGAGCTGGGCGCCGTTCTGGATTTCCATGCCGGACATTGGGAACCGAGAGGCCAGCACGCCCGGTTCGTCTGCAGTCCACTGGATGACGTCGATAAATTGCTTGGAAATGAAGTCCAGAATGCCCATGCCCGTTCACCCCATTTCAACGGATCTAAACCACGAGACAGCCATCCGATTTAGCACGGCTGGCAAACCAGGAAGACTAACCCACCTCGAAACGTGACGACAACTAGCCCTTTAGTAACCGGTCGCCAGTGTCGAACACAACCACTTTGTGAGATAGGTTCGGCCCGCGTTTGTTCAGTTGAGCTGCTGCTTTGGAGGCCCTAGAAGGCGATCACGGCCTTGATAAGCCCCGATTTCTGATTTGCCCAGTGAGAAATATCGCGCGGGCTGTTTTGAACGGTGGTGTGGTGCGTTGTGAGCTTGTCCACGGGTATGGCGCCGTCGTGCATTGCCGCCATGACGTGGTCGAAGTCGACGCGAAGCGCGTTGCGGCTGCCGATCAGCATCATCTCGCGTTTGTGGAATTCGGGGTCCGAGAAGCTGATCTGGTCCTTGATCACGCTTACCATTACCAGGGCACCGCCGTGGGCCACGTAACCGAAAGCTGCCTGTATCGAAGCCTTGCTGCCGGTCGCATCGAAGACGAGGTCGAAGCAATCGCCATCGGTTCGTTCTCTCACCAGATCGACAGGTGAAACCGAAGCACCATCGATGACCGGAAACCCGAGTTGGCTTTCGGCGAAGTCGAGCCGTTCCGTGCTGGTGTCCATGAGCGTCACCGCTTGGCCGGCAATACGCGCAAACAATGCCGTACCCAGTCCGATGGGCCCGGCGCCGACGACCAGCGTATGTGCGCCGGCAGCAAGCTCGGAGCGTCTCACCGCGTGAGCGCCGATCGCCAGGAACTCGACAGCCGCCGCGTGAACGAGCGGCAGTCCTGCGACCGGGTAGAGGTTGCCGGCAGGCACCAGCAATTCCTCACACATGCCGCCGTCGCGATGAACGCCCAACACCTCGATCGATACGCAGCAATTCGGCTTGCCGTGACGGCAGGCAATGCATTTGTCGCAGGCAAAATAGGGATTTACGACGACCCGCTCACCGACCTCGATGGTGACGCCTTCGCCAACCGCAGTCACGGTGCCAGAGAGTTCATGCCCCATGACACGTGGATAGGCCAGGTAGGGATGCTTGCCCTCAAAGATGTGGTAATCGGTGCCACAGATGCCGACATGGCTGATGCTGACCAGCGCCCATCCGGCGCCAGGCGGGCCGGGCGCCGGGCGATCCTCGAAGATCAGTTCGCCGGGCTTTCGGCATACGAGCGCTTTCATGCGAATTGTCTTCCTGAAATGTTTCAAAAAGAACCCGGCGGCGGAGATCACCGCCGGGCCAAGGTGTGGAGCCTATTCGAAGTCTTTGACGTTCTGCAGCGTCACCAGTCCTGCCCCGGTATCCACATTGGCTTCGACGGTCTCCCCGCGGATCGCCTTGACGACAGTATCGATGCCAAGTTCGCCCATTTTTGCCGGAAATTGCGCAACGCTGGCATCTTCCGCGCCGGACTTGATCGCTTCGATCTCACCGCAGCAGGCGTCGAAGCCGACAAGGATGATCTTGTCGTTGGCGATCCCCGCATTGCTGATCGACTTGACGGCTCCTGGGATTGGCGGTCCGCAGGCTGCGTAGATTGCCTTGAGATCGGGATTGGCGGTCAGGATGTCCTCGGTCACCGACGTGCCAAGTTCGAGCGTGCAATTGGTTGCACCCTTGCCGACGACGTCCACCTTGACGTCGCCGAGCCCCTCCATCATGCCGGTGACCCTGTCGTCCAGCGCCGGCACTCCCGGAACGCCTTGCAGGATACCTATCTTGTCGCCGCTCTTGAGCACTGTCTTCAGATACTCTCCGGCGATCTTGCCGCCGTTGAGGTTGTTGGTCGAAACCAACGCGGTCTGGCCTTTCCAGTCCGGGATACCGTTGTCGACGAGAACCACCTTGATGCCGGCAGCGACCGCCTTGTCGAGCGTCGGCGCGACGGTCGGATCGACGGGAGTGATCGCCAGACCCTTGACCCCTTGCGTGATCATCGATTCGATCAGGGCAATCTGGCCCTCGATGTCGGTTGCCGCCTGGCCCTGGCCGGTGACCAACTCGACTTCAGGATGAGCGGCCGCGTATTTCTTGGCGGCATCCTCCATGGTCGAGTAGAACGGCACCGGGAATTTCGTAATCAGGCCGACCTTGATCTTGTCGGCCGCCGAAGCCGGCATCGCACACGCAACGCCGATCGCCAGCCCAGCGAACAGTTTTCGGTTTATTGGCATTCCATTCCTCCCTTGGAATTGAGGCGGCTTCCGACGGAAGTCGCTTCAGTCATTTGCGGACCGGAACGGTCCCCAAATCTCGAACGGATCAGGCTCCCACGATCATGGAGACCAGTTCCTGCTTGTTGTCCTTGGTCGGCATCAGCTCACCGACCTTGCGGCCCTGGCGAAGCACCACGGCGCGATCGGCAAGCTCGACGACATGCTCCATGTTGTGGGTTATCAGGATGACGGCGTTACCCTGGTCGCGCAGGGCGGCGACCAGGTTGAGCACTTGCCGCGATTCACGCAGCCCAAGTGCGGCGGTCGGCTCGTCCAGGATCACGACCTTGCGGGCAAACACGGTCGACCGGGCCACCGCAATGGCTTGCCTTTGTCCACCCGACATCATGGCAACGACGGCGTCCAGCCTTGGCAACGTGACTTTCAAATTGGCGAGCAGAATGCGCGTTTCGGCATCCATCCGGCGCTGTTGAAGAAATCGCATGCCGCGAGGAAGCCATTGCGGCCCCGCCAGTTCGCGACCGGCAAAGAAGTTCTGTCCTGGCGTCAGATTGTCGAACAGCGCCAGATCCTGGTAGACAGTCTCGATGCCGGCGAAGCGCGCATCCGCAGGGGAGCGTATCTGCGTTGGCGCACCGTCCAGGAGGATCGCGCCGGCATCGAGTTGGTGCACTCCGCTGATGCATTTGGTCAACGTCGACTTGCCAGCGCCGTTGTCGCCAAGAAGCCCCAAGATCTCGCCGCGTCGGACCTCGATGCTGACGTCGTCCAGCGCCACAACCGAGCCGAAACGCTTGGTCGCGCCGCGTACCGCAAGCACAGGATATTCAGCGGTGGCTGCATGATCGACGCCTGCTGGAACGGCACTCACGACTGCCTCCCGGCCTGCATGACGCGCACGCGCCCTTCAAGATAGTTGCGCAACACATCGGACTCGACCGCTATGACGATGACCACCCCGATAACGATGAGTTGGAAGAAGACATTGACGTTGAGCAGGTTGAGCGCGTTGCGGATGACGCCGATCATGATGGCGCCGATCAAGGCATGGCCAAGATGGCCGCGGCCGCCGAGAAAGCTGGCACCGCCGATGATCACCGCCGCGATCGTATCCAGTTCCAGCAGATTGCCGAACAAGGGCGAACCGGCGTCGGTGCGGCCGGCAAGGATGACCGCACCGACGCCGGCGCACAGTCCTGAGATCACATAGACCGAAACCAGGACCCAGGAGACGGGAATGCCCATGCGGACTGCGGCGTCGGGCCGGCCGCCAACGGCATAGATCCAGCGCCCCCAGACCATCGTCTTGGCCATGACGAAAATCACCGCGGCAACGCCCGCGACCACAAATACCGATCCCGGCAGACCCCAGACCGCCTCGCGGCCAAGCGCATCGATGGCATCCGGCATGCCGGGAATGGCCCGCCCGTCGGCGAGTTGGAGCGCCAATCCCTTGGCGATGCTCAATGTCGCCAGCGTGATGATGAACGGATGCGGCAACCGACCGAAGACGTAGAAGAGCCCGTTGATGGCGCCGACCGCCGCACCGCAGCCAACCATGACCGCGATTACCAGGACGGCGGGAGCGCCGGCATGGAAGCTGAGCGCGCCGACGACCGAAGCCAGTGCCACGTTCGAGCCGACGGACAGATCGATCCCGCGTGTCAGGATGACAAGATGCTGGCCCATCGCCACAACAGAGATGACGGCGGTCTGGGCGAGGATGTTGCTGAGGTTGCGTCCGGTCAAGAAATAGGGCGACAAAAAACTGAGAACGACAATCAGCAGCGCCAGGATAACAACCGGGCCAGCACTCAGCAGGGCCAAGCCCAGCGCGAGTCCGGGAACAGCTTCTTGCTTCCTGGGTGCTCGCAATGCGGCCTCGCCGACAGTGGTGCCGGTGTCTCCCGTTTCAGGCAAGTTCCCCTCCCCGCCGGGGCTTTTGTAAGCCTCGTCGTCAAAAAACTTGTGCTGTATTTTAGCTTCCTCTTATCGATAAAAAACAACCAGAGTATCCCTTGGTCAAGTTGTTTTTTATGGATAAAGTTCACGCTGGAAAGAACAAGGTAATGCTCTGAGGTAGATCCTATGCGAACCGACACTGTCTACAAGAAGGCTTTCAACCGGGTCGCCAGTATGCTGCACGACGGACAATTGACCGGCGAGCTTCCTTCCGAAAATGAGCTTAGACGGCGAATGGGAGTCAGCCGCACGACTGTCCGAAAGGTCCTGAGAGAACTTGCCCGCCGCGACCTTATCGCCGAGCGCGGCGGCGTCAGGACGGCAGGCCGAGCGGTCGAGGATAACGATTACTATCCCGACGCCGAAACCACATCACGCGCCAAGCACGTCGAGCAGCAATTCATGGAGTGGATGCTGCGCGGTGACACCAGACCCGGCACCAGCATCAACGAGCTCGAGCTTGCGCGGCAGTTCGGTGTCGCAACCAACGGAATTCGCGAGTTCCTGATCCGCTTCAGCCGATTTGGGCTGCTCGAAAAAAGGCCGAACACGGGTTGGCTTTTCAAGGGCTTTACGGAAGATTTCGCACTTGAGCTGTTCGAGATCCGCGTAATGTTCGAGCTGCGCTCGGCGCATCTGTTTTCACAGCAGGCCGACACTTCTCCCCTGTGGGAGAAGCTGGCCGTGCTCAAGATTGCGCATACCGAACTGCTGAAGCGGATTGAAAGCCGCTTCCACGACTTTTCAGGCCTCGATAACCGGTTTCACCGGCTCATAAACGAGGCTTCGCCGAACCGCTTCATCGACGATTTCTACGATATCATCAGCTTCATTTTTCACTACCACTATCAGTGGAACAAACATGACGAGAAGCAGCGCAACCAGGCGGCGATCCTGGAGCATCTTGCCTATATCGATGCGCTCGAAAGCCGCGATCCCGAGCGCATTGAGCGAGCCTGCCGAGCACATCTGGGCTCGGCAAGAGAAACGCTGATGCGTTCGCTGATCGTATTTGACGAATGATGGAATCGAGCCACCTTTGAAGGGGGCCGACGCATCCATTGCGGGATGCGTCGGGACCAAACGCTTACGCGTGGCGGATTTCCGTTCCCAGCACCTTCAGGCATTCACGGATGAACGCCGCAAGCGCCGTCCAACCTTTCGCCGAAACCATCGTCCCATCCACATAGGCATCGGTGGGCGACAGGTCGATGTACGTGCCGCCTGCCAGCGTCACCTCCGGTTCGCAAGCCGCGAGCGCGCCGACCTTCTTGCCGCGGACGACGCCGTCCACCGCTATCAGGATCTGGACGCCGTGGCAGATCGTAAATATCGGTTTGTTCGCCTCGTGGAAGTGGCGCACCATCGCCTGCACGCGCTTGTCGGTGCGGATATATTCCGGTCCGCGCCCGCCGGCGCAGTAGACGGCGTCGTATTGGCTCAGTTGCTTCTCGGCGTCGGAAAAGGTCTTGTTGATCAGCGCATTGTGACCGGGCTTTTCGGTATAGGTCTGATCGCCTTCAAAATCGTGCAGCGATGTCTTGATCAGGTCGCCGGCTTTCTTGTCGGGGCAGACGACATGAACAGTATGGCCGACGGCCTCCATCGCCTGCTGGTAGACGAAGATTTCATATTCCTCGGTGAATTCGCCCGTCAGCATCAGTATCTTTTTTCCTGGCATGGTCTTCCTCTCGGTTTGTGGGAAGGCGAGGTGCATTTGGCGCCTCGCCAGACAGGGATCGAAATCGGAGCAGAGCGGTTAAGTCGGGGAATAGTTTTCCTTGGCGTTGGCTGGGCGATCGGCGGCCCGTCGAGCTTGACGGTCCCCGGGCAAGCGAGATCGCGATGGCTACTCGAACGCAGGCAGAAGCCGGTCCCGCGAATTCTCGATGTGCACGCGCATGGCTTTTTCGGCGGCGTCCGGATCGCCCGCGGAGAAGGCGGCGAGGATGGCCTCATGCTCGTCGAGTGCCTCTTCGGTCACGCGTGAGTGATACATCAAGCGGAAGATGTGGAAGTGGGTATGCTGGTGATTGAGCGTCTCCCGAATGAGCTCGTTCTGGGCGAACTCGACGATCTTGTCGTGGAAGATCGCATCCTGACGGGCGAAGTTCGAATAACGCAGGCGTTCGTCTTTCCCCTCTCGCCGGGCCATGACGCCAGCCGCTTCCTGCAGCACGGTCAGGCGCTCGTCGTCCAGTCTTGCAGTGGCTTTGGCCGCGGCAGCTGGCTCAAGCAGAAGGCGCAGCTCGTAAAGCTCGTCAAAGCGGCGGCGGGTGATTTGCGGGGCGGCCCGATAGCCGATCAGGTGGGTCTTCAACACCAGGCCCTCACCCTCCAACCTGCCAAGCGCTTCGCGAATGGGGGTATGCGAGACGTTGAATTCCTTCACGAGATTGTCGACGGTGATGCGCGATCCCGGAGCAATCCTGAGCGACATCAGCTGCGCGAAGATTGCCTCGTAAACGTCGCCGGCCAGGCTGTTGGCGCGCTGGATACGGGCTGTCGAAGGAGCTTCCGTCAGGTCCGCGTTCTGCATTGTTTACCCTCTTGACAGGAGCACTTACTAGCACGATGGTTCGGTCAATTCAATCCTATATCCTATACGATTTAATAGAGGATATTTTGGGAAATGACCCGGACGTCGAGGCCCGGCCTCTGGAACTGAAGGATGCCGTCCATGACCTTGTTCGCAGCCGCGCGCCTGCCGCGCGAGATCCTGTTCGGCAAAGGCCAGCGTCATGTGCTGCCTGCCGTTGCCGCCAAATTTGGGCGGCGCGCGTTCGTCTGCACCGACGAGCGTTTCGCGGCGACTTCGCAGCTCGCCGAAATTCTTGCGGGCTTGCACAATGCGGCGATAGAGACGCTGGTCTACGACCGAACGCTGCCGGATGTGCCCCGCGACAGCGTCGCCGCCTGCATTGCGCAGGCGAAGGATTTCAAGCCGGACATGGTGATCGGGATCGGCGGGGGCAGCTGCCTCGACATGGCCAAATGCGCAGCACTTCTGCTCAGCCATGGTGGCAGGCCCCAGGATTACTATGGCGAGTTCAACGTACCAGGCCCTACCCTTCCCGTGATCGCAGTGCCGACGACGGCCGGGACAGGCTCCGAGGTGACCCCCGTCGCCGTGATTTCCGATCCCGATCGCACCCTGAAAGTGGGTATCTCGAGTCCTCACCTCATCGCCGCGGTGGCGCTTTGCGATCCGGATCTGACGGCGACGTGCCCCCCGTCCCTGACGGCGATCGCCGGTGCCGACGCGTTGACGCACGCAATCGAGGCCTTCACCGCAGCCAGACGCGGTGATGATCCCCGCTTGCCGCAGCAGCATGTCTTTGTCGGCAAGAGCGCCCTGACCGATCATTTCGCGCTTCTGGCTATCAGGCTGCTCGGTAGCAGTCTCGAAAAGGCATATCGCGACGGATCGGACGGGAATGCGCGCGCCGACGTCATGATGGGAGCGCTGGCCGCCGGTTGCGCCTTCGGCACCGCCGGAACGGCCGCCGCTCACGCGGTGCAGTATCCGGTCGGCGCAGTTACACATACCGCGCATGGTCTGGGCGTCGCCACCATGCTGCCATATGTGATGAGCTACAACCTTCCCGCCGCGGCCGCAGAGATTGCCGAAGTTGGCGCCGCTCTCGGCCTTTCCCGTCAGAGCGGCGACGGCGCCGATGCATCGGCGCACGCCACCATCCGCGAGGTGAGCCGGCTGTTTGCCGCCATCGGCATCCCACCGAACTTGGCCAATCTTGGCCTTCCCGAAGACAGGATCGACTGGACGGCCGAGCAGGCGCTCGGCATCGACCGGTTGATCAAGAACAATCCGCGTCCGTTCGACCTCGCCGCGATGCGACGGCTGGTCAGGGCTGCTTATGATGGCGACATGTCCGCCACCATGATGTGATCGACCAGGAGCTCACCCCATGAATATCGCCGCAGGCATATCCGACGAGGATCAAGATATGTTCGATTACGCCACGGTCTCGCACGGTCTCTACATTGGCGGACGCTGGCAGCCCTCGTCGGAGGGCCGCGTGATCGAAGTGGTCGATCCATCAACCGAAGCCGTGATCGCGGCGGTCCCCGATGCCACGCTTGCCGACGCGGCCGCAGCCGTCGACGCGGCCGCGAAGGCAGCGGCCGGCTGGCGCGAGACCTCGCCACGCAGGCGTTCGGAAATCCTGCGGCGCTGCTTCGAACTGATGACCGAACGGGCGGAGATACTGGCTGCGCTGATCTCGCTGGAGAACGGCAAGGCGCTGCGTGACGCGCGCAGTGAGGTCGCCTACGCCGCCGAGTTCTTTCGCTGGAACGCCGAGGAGGCGGTCCGCATCAGCGGTGAGTTCGGCCTTGCGCCCTCGGGCGCCAACCGGATCATTGTCGACTACCAGCCCATCGGCATTTGCGTGCTCATCACGCCATGGAATTTTCCGGCAGCCATGGCGACGCGCAAGATCGCGCCGGCGCTCGCGGCCGGCTGTACTGTGATCCTGAAGCCAGCCAGCGAGACGCCACTGACGGCCTATGCGCTTGCAGCGCTCTACGAGGAAGCCGGCGTGCCGCCCGGCGTCGTAAACGTGCTCACGACCTCGACGCCGGGGCCGGTGACGGCTGCCATGCTGGCCGATCCACGCGTGCGAAAACTGTCATTCACCGGCTCGACCGGTATCGGCCGGGTGCTCCTGGCCGAAGCCGCCAAGCACGTCATCTCCTGTTCGATGGAACTTGGCGGCAATGCACCGTTCATTGTCTTCGACGACGCCGACCTGGAAGCAGCGCTCGACGGTGCGATGGTTGCCAAGATGCGCAATGCCGGCGAGGCCTGCACCGCCGCCAATCGGCTTTACGTGCAGGCCGGCATTCATGATGCCTTCGCCGATGGGCTGTGCAAACGCATGGCTGCCCTCAATGTAGGTCCTGGCACACACCCGGAAACCGAGTGCGGCCCGATGATCACCAGCAAGGCCGTGGACAAGATCGATCGTCTCGTCCAGGACGCGGTCGCCCGTGGCGCCAAGGTTCTGTGCGGCGGAGCGATTGCCGAAGGCAAGGGCTACTTCTACCCGCCAACGGTGCTTCGCGACGTTTCCACTGACGCCGCCATGATCCATGAGGAAATATTCGGCCCCGTGGCTCCGATCATGCGCTTCGACAGCGAGGCGGACGCCATCGCGAGGGCCAACGATACCGAATACGGTCTCGCTGCCTATATCTACACGCGCGACCTGGCCAGGGGGATGCGCGTGGCATCGAAGATCGAGGCGGGCATGATCGCCCTGAACCGCGGCCTGATGTCGGATCCGGCGGCGCCCTTTGGCGGCGTCAAGCAGAGCGGACTGGGCCGCGAAGGTGGTCAAAAGCACGGCGTTGCCGAGTTCATGGAGGCGAAGTACATCGCCGTAACCCTGTGAGCGGACACGCCAAAGATCCGTTTCGCATTCGCGATCATGTGGTCGAGTTCGACGACATCGTCGCCGAGATCGTGCGCAGAAGCGAAGATAGCAGGGCGAACGTGCCAATGGTCGGCGACGTCGCCTACGGAGATGACGCCACCGAGACCATCGATCTGTTCTTTCCCGAGGGCAAACGGGACCGCCTGCCGGTGCATATGTTCATTCACGGCGGCTATTGGCGCATGTTCTCCAAGCGTGATTATTCTTATGTCGCCGAGATCGTCACGAGCGCCGGTGCGATCGCAGTCATTGTCGACTATGCGCTGATGCCAGCAGTCAGGATGGCAAAAATCGTTGACCAGACGCGCCGCGCCAAGCGATGGGTGCTTGACCATATCGCGGACCATGGCGGCGATCCCGACCTGCTGACCGTTAGCGGTCATTCCGCCGGCGCGCAGCTGGCAACGATGCTTTTCGACGGCGACGACCGGCCGTCCGGCATCAAAGCTGCGCTGCTGCTCGGCGGCCTTTACGACCTGAAGCCGTTGCAAATGTCATTCCTTGCCGCCGAGATCGCGATCACCGACGAAGAAGCCCGCCGGTTCTCGCCGATCAACCACAGCTTCGATCCATCCGTGGCCGTAGAGATCTCGGTCGGCGCCGATGAGACGCCGCCCTTCCACAGCCAGGCCGCGATGTTCACGAGCCACCTGGAAAACCAAGGGCTGGCTGTCTCGCGCACGACCCTTGCGGCGGCCAATCACATGAGCAGCGTCCGCGACCTTGGCGTGGCGGGCACCGAAGCCGCGTCACTGTTGGCCCGCTTCGTGGGATCTCAGTCAGCCTAGTAGCCGTAGTAGAGGCCCAGACCGCGCTGCAGGGCCGAGGCCAGATGCGCCTGCATGGCCGCCGCAGCCGCCTCCGGGTCGCGTGCCTTGCATGCCAGGATGACCTGCATGTGCTCGCGCAGGGATTGCAGCACGAGAGGCACGGTGACCTTTCTGTCCAGCCGGATCAGCCGGACGTAGTTGTGAAGCCGCTTGTAGGAACTGTCGATCAATGGATTGTTCAGGCTGGCAATGATGGAGTGATGCAGCAAGGTCTCGAGTTGCTCGAGGTCGGCCCTGACCAGGTCGGTGAGCCCACCGCGCTCGATCTCCTCGATGACCGCCAAATGACGTCTTTCCAGTTCCGCCAGGTCCGCCTCGTCCGCGGTTTGCGCGTAAACCCCTGTCGCTGCACGCTCCAGAATGCTGCGAAACTGGTAGGTCGACCTGGTCAGTTCGAACCCGGGCTTGACGAACTGGATGCCCGAGCGCGAATGGATGATGACGATCCCCTCTGCCTCGAGCAGCTTGAGCGCATCGCGCAGCGGCGCAACCGGGATTTGCAGCATTTCGACAAGATCGCCTTGCGACAGAAAGGCCCCCGCGGGGATCTTCCGCTCAAACAGTGTCTCAAGAATGCGCGTGTAGGCACGATCGCCAAGGCGTTGGCCGGCTGCCGCCCCGGCGGCCCCATCGGACTGATCGTCGTGCTGCGCCACTTTTGACCTCGCATCTGAAATATCTAAACATGATTCTAAAACATTACCGGCCGTGCCATCGTAAAGTATCGCATTGCCGGTTATCAATGGACCTTTGCAGGGATACGACTGACCGGGGTACTGCGCTGCGCGCAACCGGTATCCCGGGCTGCTTGCAGGTCGTCGCGCGGCCATCGAGCCAGGGCCGCTAACCGGTCGACGAAGCGTCGCCCACTGCATTTGCGTGCCTGCCTGCCGGACGGTTTTGCGCCTGGCCGCTTGCCTCTTTTCCAAAACTGAAATATCTAAAGCGCATTCTGACATATCAGAGACGCAGTATGCGCATCGCCGAGTATCGCATTACCCGCTATCAATTCGCTCGTGACCGGACCATCGGTGACAGTCAGGTCCGCATCGATGCGGCACACGTGGCCGCGCTTGAGCTCGTTGCCGAGAATGGCCTGGTCGGGCTGGGCTTTGTCCAGAGCCTGTTTCACCCCTTGCCGGACCAGGCCGAGATCGTTCGTGTTTTTGAAGAGGAGGCTTGGCCCGATCTCGCAGGGCAATCGCCTTTGGGGCTCGTGCATCGGGTCCAGCGGCCCCGCGGCGGAAACAGGCGCGCCTTCGGCTTACCTTTCGAGGAAGCCCTCCAGGTTGCGTTGTGGGATCTGAGTGCGAAGCTGGTCGGCCTGCCGTTGCACGAGCTCCTGGGGAGCCGACGCAAACGCGTGAAAGCCTACGCATCCGGTCTCGATTTCCACCTCAGCGACGATGAATTCCAAGCGTTCTTTGCCCATGCCGAGGCGCTTGGTTATCGCGCGTTCAAGATCAAGGTGGGGCATCCCGATTTCGACCGGGATTTGTCCCGGCTGGAGCTGTTGCGAAAGACGGTGCGGCCCGGCTCGTCGATCATGATTGACGCAAACGAGGCTTGGGGGGCCAAGGAGGCATCGGTAAAACTGCAGAAAATTCATAGCCTTGGCTTTGATCTGCTTTGGGTCGAGGACCCTATCCTGCGCCACGACTTCGACGGCCTTCGCAACCTCAAGGCGGCAACGCCGTGGACCATGATCAATTCAGGCGAATACCTCGATGCGGCCGGCAAGCGCCTGTTGATGCAGGCCGGCGCAACCGACATGCTGAATGTCCATGGGCAGGTGACGGACGTGATGCGGATCGGCTGGCTGGCAGCCGAACTCGGCGTTCCGGTGACGCTTGGCAATACGTTTCTCGAAATCGGCGTACACATGGCCTGTGCGCTGCCCGAAGTCGAGTGGCTCGAATACTCGTTCCAGAACTTCGATCACCTGGTCGAGCAAACAATCGAAATTCATGACGGCTGGATTCATGCGCCCGATCGAACGGGCCATGGGCTGGTCTTGTCGGAGACCGGGCGTCTGGATTGGACGCGCCCCGAAATCCTGTCGCGCGAAGACCTTGGTGAAGCGCCCGTCAACCCGCGGGTTGACGGGATCCCAAACTCGCAGCGAGCGCTGGATGAAGCGAAGGCCTGGTAGATAAAAAGGGAGGAATGACGTGCAGAAGCTGAAGATATTGACCGCTATTGCGACCATGGTGGTGGCGTCGCCGGCGCTGGCCCAGGAGATCACCGTCTGGGACGTCAACGTGGACGATGCCGCCCACGCGACATACTACGATCACGCGAAGGCCGCATTCGAGGCCGCGCACCCGGGAGCAACTCTCAACCTCCTGTCTCAACCGGACGCCGAGTACTACACGCTGCTGGGCACCGCGCTCGCTTCGAAGGCAGGCCCTGACGTCATCTGGGCCAATGGCGGCGCCCAGGCCAAGGCCCTGGTCGGCGGGCTGATCCCGCTCGACGACAAGCTGCCCGACCTGATCCCGAAGCTCGTTGGAAAGTCCGCGTTCACCGGACCTGATGGCAGGCTGTACTTCATCCCGACGACGCTGCAGGGTCACGTCGTCTACTACAACAAAGCGCTTTACAAGGCCGCAGGGCTCGATCCGGAGAAGCCGCCGACGAGTTGGGCCGAACTGACCAAGGTCTGCGACGCCTTCAAGGCGCAGGGTAAACCCGCATGCTTCATGATGGCCAACAAGGAAGGCTACAACGCCGAGTTCTTCCTTTCGGAAGCGGCGAACCAGTCGCTGACCGCGCAGCAACAGGCCGATTGGCTGGCAGGCAAGCTCCATTGGTCGGATCCGCCGATCAAGACGATCTTGCAGGCCTGGGTCGATACCGCCAAGAATGGCTGGTACCAGGAGGGCGGTAACTCGCAGACCATGTTCATGGATGAGTTCGCCCTCTTCGAGCAAGGTGTCGGAGCCAACGTGATGGGTCTGCTCTCCAACGTCGCGCATTGGAAGCAGTTCGGGACCAACATGGGTGTCGACAAGGTCGGGGTCTATCCCATGCCCTCGCCGACCGTTGCTGCCGATCAGCATGAAGGTGCCCCCGGCGTTCCGCTTGACGGCGGCGTTGGCTACGGCGTGAACAAGGACTCCGCGAACATCGATCTCGCCGTCGACGCGGTGCGAATCCTCGCTTCGCCGGAAGTCCTGTCATACCTGGTCAACGACACCGGCTCGGTGCCAGCAAACACCGAAGTCAACACATCCGGCATTGACAGCCCTGGCCTCAAGCAGATCATGGGCTGGCTTGCGACCAGAGCCGTTCCGACCACGCATGCCAATTCTTCAGCGGCCGAGCTCGATGAATGGCACCACCAGAGCCAGCTCCTGTTCAACGGTGAAACCACCGTGGACCAGGCCGCGACGGCGCTGGACAAGGTCCAGGCTGAAGCCAAGCCGCAATAGCAATCTTCTCACGCAGACAGTGGGGGCGCTGCGACGCGCCCCCGTCCCCGCATCAGTGACGTGCCCATGACCGCCAATTCGTTACACCAGACCGGCCAAGCCGCGCGGACCCGTACCCGCCCAGGCCGGAGCCGCCGGACAGAGGCGCGCGTTGCGGTGCTGTTCCTGCTTCCGGCCATCCTGCTTGTCCTGGTGTTTCGCATCTTTCCGCTGTTCTGGGGGTTTGGCATCTCCCTGACCAGCGCGACGTCGACCGACCCGGGCCAGTTCATCGGCGCCGGCAACTATCTGCGCGCACTCGACGACCCGAATTTCCGCTCCGCCATGGCCAACGCCGTCGTGGTACTGCTAGCGGTGCCGATCTTTGTGACCATCCCGATGCTGCTGGCCATCCTGATCCACCAGGGCGTGCCGGGGCGCACGTTTTTCCGCTCCGTCTATTTCTTTCCCGCCATTCTCTCGAGCGTCATCATCGGTTCTATTTTCAGCGTGGTGCTGAGCTTCAATGGCAATCTGAACGCGTTGCTGGGCATCGCGGGGATCAGCGGCGTGGACTGGCTGGGGCACTCGGCGACCGCACTTCCGGTGACGCTGGCGATCCAATGCTGGTCGACCTTCGGCATGGGTGTGCTGATCTTCCTTGCCGGGCTGTCGACCGTGTCCAAGGAAATGGTCGAAGCGGCACGTCTCGACGGCGCCAAGATGTGGCAGATCTGGTGGCATGTCATCATCCCGGAGCTTCGCCCCATCATCGAGTTCTCGACGGTGATCACGACCATCGGCCTGCTGACTTCGATGTTCGGCCTGATCTACGTGCTGACCGGCGGCGGACCCGGCACGGCGACGACGGTGCCCGAATATCTGATCTGGGCCGCACAGGGAAAGCTCAACCGGCCCGCCTACGCCGCGGCTGTCTCGATGGTCCTGTTTTTCATGACGAGCATTCTCGCATGGCTGCAGATTCGCATCTTGTCGCGCAACGCGAACATCTGAAGGAGAGGTCGTGTCAGGAGCAGGAAAACGACAGCGGCTGACCCTGAGGATCGCGGCGATCCCGATGGGGTTGCTGGCCTTGAGCTGCCTCTACCCGATCTTTTTCGCCGTCAACAACGCGCTCAAGACACGTCACGATTACATGCTCGACCGCTTCGGGCTCGCCGTGCAGCCCACGCTCGACAACTTCGTGCAAGCCTGGACCCGGGCGCACCTTGATGAGTATTTCCTCAATTCCGTGATTGCGACGCTCGGGGCGGTCATCCTGTTGATGGTCGTGTCTTCCATGGCCGGCTTCGCCCTCGCGTCGCTGCGCTTTCCCTATCGGCGCTTCCTGTTCGCGGTAATCCTGTCGTCGCTGATGATCCCCGTGCAGGTCGTGCTGGTGCCCTTCATGCGCACGATGCTTGCCCTCAACCTGGTCAACACGCACATCGGGCTCATCTTGTCCTACACCGCATTTTTCCTGCCTTTCTCGGTCTACATGATGACGGCGTTCTACTCCGGGCTGCCGCGCGAGCTGATCGAAGCGGCGCGGATCGACGGGGCCTCGCTGCTGCAGGTCTGGTGGCACGTGATGCTGCCCCTGGGAACGCCGGCATTGGTGACGCTGGCCATCCTCAACACGCTGAGCTGCTGGAACGACATTCTGATCTCCCTGCTGGTCATGCAGAAGCACCGCACCCTCATGGTGGGGATTTCCGCGCTCAAGGGCCAGTACTCGGACCAGATACCCCTGTTTACCGCTGGCATCGTCATCGCGGCGGCGCCGATCGTTGTTCTTTACATCCTGTTCCAGCGACGAATTGTTTCGGGCATCGCCGTGGGCGCAGTGAAAGGTTAGCCGATGGCGCGTGTCGAACTGAAACAGGTCAGCAAGAGCTTTGGATCGACGGACGTTATCCGCGATGTCTCGCTTTCGATCGAGGAGGGCGAGTTCGCCGTATTCGTTGGCCCGTCGGGCTGCGGAAAATCCACCCTGCTGCGCATGATTGCCGGGCTCGAAGAGACGAGCGGGGGCGAGATCTTCATCGGCGGCGACGACGTGACAGACGCCGAGCCTGCCGACCGCGGAGTGGCGATGGTGTTCCAGTCCTATGCGCTCTATCCGCACATGACGGTGGCGGACAACATGAGCTTCGGCCTGCGGATGGCGCACCGCCCGAAGGAGGAAATCGCCAGCAAGGTCGGGCGCGCGGCCAAGATCCTGCAGCTCGAAGACTATTTGCAGCGCAAGCCGGCCCAGCTCTCGGGAGGACAGCGCCAACGGGTGGCAATAGGGCGCGCGATCGTCCGCGACCCGAAGGTGTTTCTCTTCGATGAGCCGCTCAGCAATCTGGATGCCGAGCTGCGGGTGCAGATGCGCGTGGAACTCGCCAAGCTCCACCGGGTCCTTGGCAACACCATGATCTATGTGACGCACGACCAGACTGAAGCGCTGACCATGGCCGATCGGATCATTGTGCTGCGCAGTGGGCGCATCGAGCAGATCGGCACACCGCAAGACCTCTATCAAGATCCCGACAACGCGTTCGTCGCGGGTTTCATCGGCTCCCCGCGGATGAACTTTCTGACCGCCATTGTGCAGGCGGGGGGCCGTCTCGCGTTTGGAGGCCAAGAGATGGACAGCCCGGCACAGACCCCGCTTGAGCCCGGACGGCAACTGCGGCTGGGCCTGAGGCCCGAACATCTCGACCAGGACAGCGGTATCGACCTCGAGGCAAAGGTGGAATTCGTCGAAGCGATGGGCTCCACGTCCTATGTCCACGCTACGCTGGCGACCGGCGAGACCATCATCGCGGAGCGGCGGTCGTCGCAACCAAGGACCGGCGACAAGATCATCCTGCATTTTGCGCCCGCATCGGCGCGGCTCTTCGGCGAAGACGGACAACGCATCCGGTGAGCGTTCACGCGCCTAGGCTGGCTTGACGCCCAATCAGTCGAAGAACCCGGCGTCCTCTGCCAGCAGATACTGCTTGGCACCCTGGGCGTCGATGTCGAGCCCAAGCCCGGGAGCTTCGAGCAGGTCGACCATCGAATCCTTTACCACCTGCTTGGGCAGGCCGATGACGATATCGTTCCACCACGGGTCCGAGGCGCTGGGATATTCGAATGCCACGTAGTTGGCGGGCAAGGTGGCGCAGACATTGATCAGCGCGCCGAGACCGAGCAGGCCGTTGGCGGTACCGTGCGGCGCCATCAGGATCGAGTGCATATAGGCGTGCTCGGCGACCCATTTGAGTTCGGCAATACCGCCAATATCGGCCGGATCGGGGCCGATGACCCGCACCGCCTGGGTCTCGATCAGTTCCTTGAAATTGTGGCGCAGGTAGATCTGCTCGCCGGTATGGATCGGCGTCGAGGTGGAGGTCGTCAGCTCCCGGTAGGCCTGTGGATTGACCCAGGGCACATAGTCGCCGGTCAGCATGTCCTCGAGCCACATCAGATTGTACTTCTCGACCGCGCGGGCGAACCTGATCGCATCCGGCAACACCCAGCCCGGGCCGCAGTCGAGCGCCAGGCTGACCTTGTCGCCCAGCACTTCCTTCATTGCGATCACGCAGTCGAGCATGTGATTGAAACCGCGCTCGCTGATCATGCCCTGATCCATGGCGCCGTGATAGCCGGCCTTCTTCTGCGTCACGCCGTAATGGAAGCCCTCGATGGTGTCCTTCATATTGGAATGGAACGAGATTCCCTGCTTGATCATGAAGAAGTTCTGCGGCTGCTCCATCATCCATTTGACGTCGGCGGCGTAATCCTCTGGCCGATCGCCCGTGCGTTTGCGACGGATCGAGCCGTTGTAGACACGCACCTTGTCGCGCACCTTGCCGCCGAGCAGCTTGTAGGCCGGCACGCCTGCCGCCTTGCCGGCGATGTCCCACAAGGCATGCTCGATGGCGGAAACGGCAGCACCATAGGGCTTGAACGAGCCGCGTTGGCGGATCTTCAGCATCACCCGCTCGACGTCTGTCGGATCCTCGCCGATCAGCGCGTCGCGGAAATGCAGCACAAAGGGCTTGAGGTAGGTCTTGGTGAACTCGACCTCGCCAAGGCCATAGAGGCCCTCATCGGTAACGATGCGCACTATGGGGTGCTTGCCGATGACGGCACAGCGCAGGTCGGTGATCTTCATGGCTCGCAGTCCTATCTCACAGACGAGAAAGCTGTCGGCGTGAGCAACTGGCTGCTGATATTGGCAATGATCTGCCCGTCGCGCTCAGACTCGTCCCGGGCCCTGTGCCATGCCGGATCGGTGACGAAAGCCGCCCACTTCACCTCACGCTCGGCCAGCGATTCCCAGGCGAGGAAATAGGTGAGGCGATTGCTGTTTTCGCCGATCGCCGTGGTGAAAAACCCGGCTTGGCGGATGCCATGCCTCTCCCAGATGGCCAGCGTCTGGTCGGAAAAGCGCTTGAGCAAAGCCGGCAGCCTGCCCGGCAGGCAGTCATAGATACGCAGTTCGTAGATCATGGTTTCGTCCGTTTCTTTCTTCGCGTCTCCCCTGGGGAGGTCGACACGAATGGTCGGTCGTTGGCCTGTGAGCGCTGGGGGAATGAGGGCAAGGGGTCTGGGCTAACTCCAAGTCCGGTCCCAGCTATACTCATTGTCCCAATGCTCGGTGGATTGCCATATCCCCGTGACACCCGGTTGCAGGTGATGCGAGATGACCTCGTCGACGACGTCGTCGATCCCGAGGCCCGGCTTGTCCGGCACGGTGATGAAGCCGTCCTTGACGAGCGGCCTGGGGAGACCGGTGACGATATCGTCCCACCAGTCGACGTCGGCGGAGTGGTATTCGAGCGCCATGAAGTTTTCGGTCGCGGTGGCGACATGCGCCGCGGCCATCGCGGCGATCGGGCTTTCTGCCATATGGATGGCCATGGCGACGCCGTGGTCCTGCGCAATATCGCCGATCTTCTTGGTCTCGAGAATGCCGCCACTGGTGAGCAGGTCCGGGTGGATAACGGAGAGGCCGCCGCTCTTGAGCAGAGGCTCGAAGGCCTCCTTGAGGTAGATGTCCTCACCGGTGCAGATCGGCACCGTGGTGGCTTGCTGCAGTTGCCGGTATTGCTCGGTGAATTGCCAGGGGATCACGTCCTCGAGCCAGGCAGGTACGTATTTCTCGATGCGGCGCGACAGGCGTATGCCGTCCTGCAGCGAGATGTGGCCGACATGATCGATGGCTAAAGGGATCTCGTAGCCGATGACCTCGCGAACCTCGTGGATATATTGTTCGAGCAGGTCGATCCCCTTTTCGGTGAAATGCAAGCCCGTGAACGGGTGCTGCACGTTCTGCGCATCGTAGGCTAGGTTGCGGGCCTTACGCTCCTCGGGTGTGCCGCCACGGCCGCGCGGATTGGCGTGAAACCCGTCGAGAGCGCCGGCGGGCGCGACGACGGCGCCCGGAACGTGGGCGATCTGCATCAAGCCCAGGTCCATCTTCAAGAATGTGAACCCGCGGTCCATGCGCTCCTTGAGGCGCTTGCCGGTTTCGGTCCCGCTCGGTTTCTCGGCGTCGGTATCGCAATAGACGCGCACGGGATCGCGAAACTTGCCGCCCAGCATCTGATAGATCGGGACGCCATAGGCCTTGCCTGCGAGATCCCACAGCGCGATCTCGACTGCGGAGACGCCGCCGCCTTGGCGGCCGTGCCCGCCAAACTGCTTGATGCGACGGAACAGGCGATCGATGTCGCAAGGGTTCTCGCCCAGCAGCCGGCTCTTCAGCATCAGCGCGTAGGTGGCGCTGGCGCCGTCACGCACCTCGCCAAGTCCGACGATGCCCTGGTTGGTGTAAATCTTGAGCAGTGCCGAGGTGAACGGCGCGCCGACGATTTCGGCAACCCGCATGTCGGTGATGCGGAGCTCGGACGGCCTGGAACTCGTGTTCACCCGATTGAGCGCCCCGTCGGCTCCACCCGTCTCTGGCATGACTTATCCTCGTTCTGGTCGATGGGGCTTGTGACCCGCACATGGGCCGGCGGGCACGGCTAACTCAGCTCGATCTCGTGAGCCTGCAGATAGTCGCGGTTCATCTCGACACCGAGACCGGGCCTCGACGTCAGCTTGAGGCTGCCGTTCGAAACGTCGAGCGGCGTGTCGATGAGATGATCGTATTTGGAGAGATCCCACTCCGACGTTTCGAGCTTGTAGAAATTAGGAACGGTCATCATCACCTGCGCTCCCGCAACCACGTTTATCGGTCCAGCGGCATCATGGGGCGAGACCGGGATGTAGTAGGCTTCGCACAGGGCGGAAATCTTCTTGAGTTCGGTAATGCCGCCGGTCCAGGTGACGTCGGGCATGATGTAGTCGGCGAGCCTGTTCTCCAGCACCGGCACGAAATCCCATTTCGTGTGGCCGCGCTCGCCCCACGAGATGGCAGCGCTGACCTTCTCACGCACCTGCTTGAGCGCGTTGAGGCTTTCGGGCGGACAAGGTTCCTCGAACCAGTTGATCTGGCCAGCCTCCTCGAGGCTGCGACAGAGGCGAATGGCGGTGGGAACGTCGAAGCGGCCATGCGCATCGATGAGGATGTCGACATCGGGGCCTGCCGTTTCGCGGATGAGAGCTGTGAGTTCGGCCGCCTCTCGCTCGTCCTTGCGAGTCATACTGCCGTCGAGGTAGCCGTCCCGCTGCTCGCGCGACAGTCCATCGGTGGTGCGGCCCTGGTGCGGGAACGGATCGAACTTCAGCCCAGTGTGGCCGGACTCGACGATGTCTCGAATTTCACGAACCACAGCCTCCTTGCTGGTGAACTTGGCCTGGTTGGGATGGGTATAGAGGGCGATTTCGTCGCGCAGCGGTCCGCCCAGCAACTCGTAGATCGGCTTGTCGAGGACTTTGCCGCGGATGTCCCAGAGGGCTATGTCGATGGCGCTCACGCATTCGACGGCAGCGCCACGGCTGCCCATATATGTGAAGCTCCGGAAAATCTTATGCCACAGATGCTCGATACGCGCTGGATCCTCGCCTGTCACGGCGGCACCGATCTGTCGCAAGATCGTGCATAGCGCGCGGTTGGCCAGCTTTGTCGTGGTGGTGATCTCTCCCCAGCCACTCACTCCCTCGTTGGTCGACACTTCGACGAACAGGTACTCCCCCCAATAAGAAGCATCGGACTTGATTAGCCACGGCCGAATGCTCGTGATTTTCATCTCAATTGCCTCTATCTGAAGTGGTCGGGATAGCGATGTTCCAGACCGGATATTCTACCCTGCCCGCGCGGCGTTGCGTGCGCGCATGTGTTCGAGGACATGCCGCCCGGAGCCCTCGACATGGCGTGCAATGAGTTCGGCTGCCTCGTCCGCATTTCCCGCTTTTACATGCGCGATGAGCTCGCGATGCTCGCGAATGATCGCCGCACGCCGGGCGAGCGTGAAATTGAAACGCCGGCTCACGGCTCGCAGCACTTCCCGATGCTTCCACCAAAGCTCGGCGGCATGGCGATTATAGTGCCTCTGGTACATCACGGTATGGAAGGCGGTATCCAGTTCGCTGTGCCTGAGCGTGTCGGCAAAGTTGTTCTCTTCGATCAGGCCCTGGATGCGTTCGAGCTCAGCAATGTCCTCGACGGTAGCCATATTCACGAACCATCGCGTCAGAGCCGGCTCGATCAGGACTCCGATCTCGTAGATATCCCGGACAAAATCCTGATCTATAGGTCGAACGCGCGCCCCGCGGTTGGGAACGAAGGTGACAAAGCCTTCGCCGCGCAACAGTTGCAGGGCTTCGCGCACAGGGTTGGTCGAGGTGCCGTGACGCCGGGCGAGATCGGTTACCACAAGCCGCTCGTTGGCGGCGAGCCGCCCTTCGATGATGTCTTCCCTGATCAGTTGATAAAGCGAGGCGCCCTCGCTTGAGGCCCCGAGAGGGTCAATCCCCTCGGGTGGCTCTGCTTTAAAATCGCTTGTTTCGGCCAAGACCGGCTCCCCTCGATCAATACACGTTTTGTTCGATATCACGCACGGTTTCCATAAACAATGTACGATTTATCGCGTTGACAGACAACCCGCGATCTGAAAACGTACAAATTGCTCGAAGGGATACATTGATTGAGCTTGTCCCGCGGTCGACGAGCAAAGACCGCTCGCCTCGATGCAGAGCGGCATGGGAGAGAAACCTGGAGGATACCTATGACGAGGATTACACTCGGCGGTGCCGTCCTGCGCGGCACTGTCTCCACTGCCTTAGTGGCATCGTTGATGTCCGCACCCGCGCTGGGCGCGGCGCCGGTCGACTTGAGCAAGTGGTCGCCGGAATATGTGCGCTCCATTGCCGGCACACAGGATTTTGATACGGCGGCCGATTGCGGCAAGGTCACCCCGCTCGACTACAAGGGGCGACTGACTTTCTGGTATCAGGGCGTGTTCGAGGGCGACCCCGACCTCCTGCGCCAGTACTACAAGGACTTCTTCGAGACCTTCCGAAAGACCTATCCGAACATCCAGCTCGAGGAACAAGCCCTCACCTATAACGATCTCCTCGACAAGTTCCGCACGGCGCTCCTTGGCAATGCAGCGCCGATGGCGGTCCGCCTGCAAATCCTGGGTGGCACCGAGTTCGCCTCAAAGGGCTATCTGGAGCCGCTCAAGCCCGAGGATGTAGGGTATTCGACCGAGGATTTCTGGCCTGGCGCCATGAAAGCCGTGACCTGGGACGGGGTGACCTACGGCATTCCAACCAACAATGAGACGATGGCGTTCATCTGGAATGCCGACATCTTCAAGCGCGCGGGCCTTGATCCGAACAAGCCTCCGGCGACCTGGGACGATGTCGTCAAATATTCCAAGCAGATCCACGACAAGCTCGGTATTGCCGGATACGGCCTCGTGGCACGCAAGAATGCCGGCAATACGCCGTACCGCTTCATGCCGCAGCTGTGGGCCTATGGCGGCGGCGTCTTCGACGAAGCAAAGGCGAACCCGACCTATAAGGACATCGAGCTCAACAGCCCGCAGAGCAAGGCGGCGCTGCAGGCCTCTTATGACATGTATGTCCGCGACAAATCGGTTCCGGTTTCGGCACTCACCAACCAGCAGGCCGACAACCAGCCGCTGTTCCTGGCCGGCCAGCTCGGCATGATGATCTCGCACCCGTCCGACTACAATGTCATGCTCGACCTGCAGAAGAAGGCAACGGGCACCGACAAGGACAAGGCGCAGACGGTCATCGACAACATGCGCTACGGCCTCATCCCCACTGGCCCCGACGGCAAGCGCGCAGTGGTGTTCGGCGGCTCGAACATTCACATCCTGAAGCCCGAATATGTCGAAGGCGGCAAGGTAGACGAGCCGGCCGCGAAGGCCATCATCTGCATGTGGACCAGCCCTGAATGGTCGCTGAAGATGGCCTACGCCGGCTCGAACCCCGGCAACCTTAACGGCTTCAAGACCAAATGGATGAAGGAACGTCTGGACAGCATCAAGTTCCTCGATGTCACCACCTCGATGCTGCCATACGGCATCCCGTTCCCAGCGCTGCCGCAGTCGCCGGAGATCATGAACATCATCGTCCCCGACATGCTGCAGAATGCACTGACCGGAGCAATGACCGTCGACCAGGCAGCGGACGACGCGGCCAAGAAGGTGAAAGACCTGATGGGCGGCGGCCTCTAGCCGAAGCCTGACCCGATCTTGCCGGCTGCGCCGAGAGCGCAGCCGGCTCGCTCCGAAAAACAAGGGCACGCCAAAGTGACGATCGTGGCCGGAAAGACCGGGGCTCGGCGAAGATTGCTACCCCTGCTAGGCAAGATTTGGGAGCATCGCGCTGACTACGCGTACGTGCTTCCTGCGATTGCCGTGATGCTGATCGTCATCGCTTATCCGATCTACTACACGATCGAGCTGTCGTTCTTCAACACGCCACCCGGCCTGCAGCTCCGCGACAAGATCTTCGTCGGCTTCGGCAACTACACCGCCATCCTCACCAGTCCGGTGTTCTGGAAGGTCACCTCCAACACCCTTATCTGGACACTGGCATCCACCTTCATCTCCTTTGTCCTGGGATTTGCCTGCGCGCTGGCGCTCCATCGCGAGTTTGTCGGCCGGGGCGTGCTGCGCGCCGTCCTGATCATTCCCTGGGTCATCAGCGCGGTCGCCGCATCCTATATCTGGAAGTGGATCTACCATTCGGACTTTGGAATCATCGGCGCGGTACTGGTCGGCCTAGGTTTGGCCGACCGGCCGCCGAATTTCATCGACAGCGTCAGCACGGTGCTGCCCTCCCTGATCGTCGTCAATATCTGGCGGGAGTTTCCGTTCGCCATGATCATGATGATGGCAGGTCTTCAGACAGTCCCCGAGCAGTTGTTGCGCGCCGCCAAGGTCGACGGAGCCAATGCATGGCAGCGCTTCTGGCACGTCACCTTCCCGCATTTGAGAAACGTCTCCACAGTGACGATCCTGCTGCTGGCGGTGGCCAACTTCAATTCCTTCATCATCCCCTGGATCATGACCGGCGGCGGGCCGTCGAACGCATCGCACATCTGGATCACCCACATCTATGAGCTCGCCTTCGGCCGGCAGCGCTGGGGAGTGGCATCGGCCTATTCGGTGCTTCTTTTCCTCATCCTGATGACGCTCGGCTACTTCTACGTCCGTGCGCTAAGCGGAAACGAACGCAAGGATGCGAGCACATGAGCACGATCGCCGAGACAGCCCGTCTGGGTCAGGCCCGTCGACATGCGAGCATCGACGGATGGCGGTGGGGCGGGCGTATCTTCCTCACGTTCATGCTGCTCTACACCGCGTTGCCGATGGTCTGGATGCTAATCACCTCGATCAAGTCCGGCTTCGCCGCGATGCAGCTCCCGCCGCAATGGTGGCCTGACCAACCAACCCTTGCCAGCTACCAGAAGCTGCTCGATCCGCAGAACAGTGTCGGCCAGGACTTCCTCCGCTTCTTCTGGAACAGCCTTTTCGTCTCCACCGCCACGACCATCCTTTCGGTGATCGTGGCGGTTCCCGCGGCCTACGCGTTTTCGCGCTTCACGTTCCCGGGCCGGAACTTCCTGTTCTTCGCCGTCTTGCTGCGCAACATGTTCCCGGCGGTGATCTTTCTCGTGCCGCTCTTCATCCTGATGCGCGCGATCGGGCTGGTGAACACGCATGGGTCGCTCATTCTCACCTACCTCACATTCGGCCTGCCGCTGGCAATCTGGCTCCTCAAGGGCTTCTACGACAACATCCCGGTGCAGCTCGAGCAGGCGGCGCGCATCGACGGGGCGACGCGGTTCCAGGCCTTTGTCCTGATCGTGATGCCGCTCTCGGCGCCAGGTATCATCGCCACGGCGATCTATTCCTTCATCGGCGCATGGAACGAATACATCTACGCGTACACCTTCCTCTCCAAGAACGAGCAGCTGACATTGCCGGTCGGTATCCAGCGCTTCTTCTCGGAAAACACGACCGATTTCCCGGGTCTGATGGCTGCCAGCTTCATGATGAGCGTGCCCGTCGTGGTCCTTTTCCTCGTCCTGCAACGATACTTCGTACGCGCCCTTACAGAAGGCGCGGTCAAGCACTAGGGAGTTGCCGATGGCCCACGTGGTCCTCAAAGATCTCGTCAAGACCTATGGCGGCTTCAAAGCCGTCAACGAGGTTTCGCTGACGGTCGATGACGGCGAGTTCGTTGCGCTCGTCGGCCCTTCAGGCTGCGGCAAGACAACAACACTCAACCTCATCGCGGGGCTGATCCCGATCACATCGGGCGACATCCTCATCGGCGACCGGGTGGTCAACGACCTCGACCCCAAGGACCGGGACATCGCTATGGTGTTCCAGAACTACGCGCTCTATCCGCAAAAGTCGGTCTATATGAACCTCGCCTTCCCGCTGCAGATGCGCAAGCTGCCCAAGGACGAGATCGACAGGAAGGTCAGGGAAGCGGCGCGGGTGCTCGACATGACGCAACTGCTTGAGCGCAAGCCGCGCGAACTTTCGGGCGGGCAACAGCAGCGCGTGGCGCTCGGCCGCGCGCTGGTTCGAGATCCGGCGGTATTCCTGATGGACGAACCGCTCTCCAATCTCGACGCAAAGCTGCGCGTGCAGATGCGGTCCGAAATCAAGCGCTTCCATCAGGACCTCGAGGCGACGATCGTCTACGTGACGCACGACCAGCTGGAGGCCGTCACCATGGCAGACAGGATGGCCGTGATGAACGGCGGCTATCTGCAGCAATACGATTCGCCGGCGCAAGTTTTCGCCCATCCCGCCAACATGTTCGTCGCCAGCTTCGTGGGCAGCCCGGCCATGAGCCTTATTCCGCTGGAGGCATCGACGGCCAACGGCGCCACCGTTCTGACGAGCGCTGAAGGCTGGAGCCTTGCACTGTCGCAACTCAACGCGCGCAAGGTCCAGGGAGCGACCACCAGGAAGGTCGTGCTCGGTGCGCGACATTCGACGATCAAGCTGCACAAGAGCGCCGTTCCCGGCGCCATTCCGGCCAAGGCCTACACGGTGGAACCGACGGGAGACATCACCTTCGTGCAAGCGTTCCTCTCCGGCGCGATCGTCAATATCAGCGTGTCCCCCACAATCGCCGTCGCACCCGACGAGCAGATCTGGCTCGAGTTCGACCAGGAGCGCATCCACCTGTTCGACGGCGAAACGGAGATGGCCCTCGAGGCCAACTGAGACAGGGCGGATGCGTGTGGAACGAGTGTGAATGACCACGAAGCTCAAGATCACGGCGATCAAGCCCTATCCGGTGTGGGTGGGGACCCGCAACCAGATGCTGGTCAAGATCGAGACCGATCAGGGCATCTTCGGCTGGGGCGAGAGCGGCTTGAGCGGTCGCGAGAAGGCCGTGGCCGGCGCGATCGAGCACTATCGCGAGTTCCTGATCGGCCGTGACCCGATGCAGATCGGCCGGATCTGGCAAGAGATCTATCGCAGCCAGTACTTCGAAGGCGGGCGCGTCCTGCAGGCGGCCATCTCGGCGATCGACATCGCCCTTCACGACATCAAGGGCAAGGCGCTGGGGGTGCCGGTTTATGAGCTGCTCGGCGGCAAGCAGCGCGACCGCATCCCGACCTTCGCCTCGACCGGAGACGAGGCCGAGGGCGATGCTGCCATCGAACGGGCCAGGGAACTGCGCGCACAGGGGTGGCAGGCGATACGCTTCTTCCCGGTCGGGCAAAGCAGCAGGGACATCTTCGAGCCGCGCGAATCGATCGGCGCCACCGCGAGCATGCTGAACAGGGCACGCGAGGCGTTGGGCAACGACCTCGTGCTCGGCATCGACTACCATCATCGGCTATCGGTGGCCGAGGCGGCAAGCTTCTGCAACAAGCTCGGCCGCGGCGTGCTTGATTTCCTCGAGGAGCCGATACGGGACGAGACGCCGGAGGCCTACGAATCCCTGCGTACGATGACCGACATCCCATTCGCCATCGGCGAGGAATTTGCCAGCAAGTGGCAATTCCTGCCCTACATCGAGCGCGGCATCCATCAGTTCAATCGGCTCGATGTCTGCAATGTCGGCGGGCTCACCGAAGCGATGAAGGTCGCGGGCTGGAGCGAGGCGCACTATGTGGACCTGATGCCGCACAATCCCCTTGGTCCGGTGTGCACCGCCGCGACCATACATCTCGCCGCCGCAGTGCCGAATTTCGCCTGGCTCGAGACCAGGGCGCCGGAAAGAAAGCTGGGCTTCGACAGTTCCGAGTTCTTCCCGGTGCAACCACAGCTTGACGGCCCCGACTATCCGGTCAGCGATCTGCCGGGGCTCGGCGTCGAGATCAACGAGGCGGCGATCCAGGCGCAGAGTTTCCGTTTCTGGGAAGCACCCCACCTCAAGCGCCGCGATGGTTCTGTCACGAACTGGTAGCGCAACGTCAACCGGAGTCCACCATGACGCATAGCCCCGACATCACCCGGCCGTCCAAGGACCTGATCGACGCGCTGAGGGAGATCGGTGCCGCAACCGTTGCCGGCACGCTTGGTCACATGGGCTTCCGCAATCCGCATATGGTCGGTCCGGTGGCGCAGAACCACGGCAAGTCGATCGTCGGCCCGGCGCTGACGCTGCAGTTCCTGCCGCAGCGGCCCGACCTCTTCAACGAGGGAGAATATGCCGATCCGGAGACGCAATTGCACCGGCACGTGCTCTACCACGCTCAGGAGGGCGATGTGGTCGTGGTCGACGCGCGCGGTGACATGAGTTCGGGTGTCTTCGGCGATATGATGTCGACCTATTTCAAGGGCAGAGGCGGCGCTGGCATCGTCATCGACGGGTGCATGCGCGATCGGCCCAATGTCGAGAAGCTCGATCTGCCCCTATGGCTGCGCGGCTGGACGCCCAATTACCATGTGCAGACCAGCATCTATCCCAATGCCGTCAACGTTCCGATCGCATGCGGCAATGTCACGGTGATCCCCGGCGACATCATCGTTGCCGACGATGACGGGGTGGTGGTGGTTCCCGTCCCAATGGCCGCGAAGGTGATCGAAGAGGCGCAGAAGCATCACGATTGGGAAGAATTCTCGCGCGAAAAGCTCATGCAGGGCGGGTCGTTGCAACGCTATTATCCGCTGCATGACGATGCTCGCGGAGAGTACGAGGAGTGGCGAAAAACCAGATCCTGATAGACGTTTTTGCCACCCCTTAGTGTCAAATCGGAAAATTATGGCGGACCAAAAACGGTAGCGAAGGCGATGTCCTTGAACCGTCGGAGCGGTTCGCCGGAACGCTCCACTTTCATGCGCAGGATCGCGCCTTCCCAGGAGGCAAGAAGAAACTCCGCCAGATCCCGTGGAGTGAACGTGCTGTCGATTTCCCCTGCAGCCTGGGCCTCCGCGATGCATTCGCTAAAGGGCTGAAGCCACTCCCGGTACATCGCGACGAGATGTTGGCGCAACGGCTCGCTCTCCTGGACCACCTCCAGGCTGAAGTCGCCGATCAGACAGCCCCGCACATAGCCATCGGCAGCGAGCCGATCCGAGATGATGTCCAGGTACCGCAGCAGTCGTTGCCGGGGCGCAAGACCAGCGTCAAGGAGCGACTCGGAGATCCGCTTTTGGATCGAAGCAAAATACAGGTCCAAGACCTCGGCGGCGAAATCCTCTTTCGATCGAAAGTGGTTCGTAAATGAGCCCTGGGCGACCCCGGCCTCCGCAACGACATCTCTGACGCCGGCGCCGTGATAGCCTTGGCGGAACATCACGGCCAGGCCAGCTTCGAGAATCTTGCTTCTAGCGGACGGCTTGGGCATGCCTACAAACTACGTACGACCGTATTTTTGTCAAGCTCGATTGACTTTAATACGTACGTACGTATTATTGCGGATATGGGCTTTAGAGGAGGGAATGAATGTCATCCGACCAGACACTACCCGCAGTTCGCGTGCTAGATTCGACCATGGCCTATCGGGAGGCTGGTGAGCCCGGATTGCCGGTGGCCCTGTTTCTCCACGGCAACCCAACCTCCTCCTTCATTTGGCGTCACATCCTTCCGATCGTGGCGGGATCGGCACGCTGTATCGCGCCCGACCTGATCGGGTTCGGCCAATCCGGCAAGCCCGAAATCGGCTATCGGTTCTTCGATCACGTGGCCTATCTCGATGCATTCCTCGAGGTTATGGGGATCGAGGCCGCTTACATCGTCGCGCAGGATTGGGGCACCGCCCTGGCCTTCGAACTGGCGGCCCGGCGGCCCGACATCGTGAAGGGATTGGCTTTCATGGAGTTTATCCGGCCAATCCCGACATGGAACGATTTCCATCGGAGCGAGGTCTTGCGGGAGACGTTCAGAAAGTTCCGCGCGCCGGGAATCGGCGAGGACATGATCCTCGGACAGAACGCGTTCGTCGAGCGCGTGCTTCCCGGGTCCGTCCAGCGGGGGCTTAATGCGCAGGAGATGGAAATCTACCGCGCCCCCTTTGCGACGCCCAAGTCGCGCACCCCGACCTGGCGCCTTCCGAACGAGTTGCCGATTGCGGGCGAGCCGGCGGACGTCTGGCATACGCTGGACGAGGCACACGCCGCATTGCGGGCATCGGACTATCCGAAGGTGCTGTTTGCCGGCAACCCTGGCGCTCTCGTTTCGCCTACTTATGCTGAGGCGTTTGCCGCTGGGCTCAGGAACTGCCGCTTGATCAAACTGAACTCGGGCCTGCACTACCTCCAGGAAGATGAACCCGACGCAATCGCTGCTGGCGTCGTAGATCTGATCGTGGGTGCCGAGCATTCTGCCGGTCATGTAACGGCTGAAGTCGAGCCCTGTCAGGGGATCACCATCACATATTGCGGGCCGTGCAGATATGAGAGCCGCGCCACCCGGGCTGCCAGGAGCTTGACTGATGAACTCGGTCTTCCCGTGGAGTTGAACGCTGGCAAAGGGGGCGTATTCCAAGTCGCGGTTGCCGGTCAGGTCGTGACATCGAGGCGCAAGGGATACTTTCCCGACAACGCTGACATCGTGCGCGCGGTAAGAGAAGCTCTCCAAAGGCGTCGCGAGAACGATCGATAGCGGTCGCCTCAAAATCATAGCCGGAATCGGTGGAGACAATGGCCGTGGTCACGGTCGAAGGATGCGTCAGCTTGCCGGCGCGCGTCATTTGTTGGTCGGCCACGCCGCTTTGATCCACGAGCGGTCATGATCTGCCGCTACGCCGGTTCCCTGCGCTTGTGAAGGAACTTGGGCTCATGCGCGCGAGGCATTTCCGACCGACCGACGCCCAGGTTCGGATCAGATCAGGTCGTCGATGATGCGGGAGAGCGTCGAGCGGCCAAGGGCACTCATGGCGGGGTTGGTGCCCCGGTAGTACCAGACCAAGCCCATTGCCTGCTGGAAGGCCCATGCCGCTCCGCGCTGCCACTCGACTTGGCTTGATCCAAGATGGGAACGCACGGCTTCGCGCCGACTGCTATCGAAGAGATGCCATGCGGCAACAAGATCCAAGGCCGGGTCGGCCGGGCCGAAACTGCCGCTGTCGAGCACACCAACAAGGCGGTCACCACGCACGAGGAGGTTGGCCGGAATAAGATCGCGGTGGCTCATAACGTCGAGACCGGACGGCGGCAGTTCACGCAGCCGAGCCCATATGCGACGGAGCCGAGACACGTCCAGGAGACCCTCGCTGTTCTTGAAACAGATCGACATCCAGTCGTCGTGGTCAGGAAGGCTGCCGCCCCTCCCCTGCCCATCAAAACGACGGCCATGCGTGTCCGCTGCTCGTAGCGACGCAATCAGTTTGGCAATGTCGAGTGCGAAGGTCGTAGAGGCAGCAAGCCCATCGTGCGTGGCAACGTCACCTTCTATCCAACTCTGCATTGCCCACGGCAACGGATAAAGCGGACCCGGTTGACCAATCCCGATCGGTCGAGGACAGGCAAACGGGGAATGCGCAGCAAACTCCGTCATGGCCGCGGCTTCGTTGCGTAGCATATTGGCGCACTCGACTGGCTCCATTGCGCGCAGGGGGAATCTTGCCGCTACTCTCGATCCAATCCTGAAGATTGCATTGACCGTACCAATCGCGCCAAGCTGCACGATCCGCTCGTGGCGATACTCTGGGAACTGGTCGAAGATCATCTCGCGAACGATATCGGCATCGATATGGACCTGGTCCGAGTGCATCATGGTGCTGGCGTCTCCCTGCCAATTTTTCGCCGAATAAACCAGACAAGCGTCGAACCTGCGCGCCCATCGTGAGCGGCACCGCGGCCCAAAGCGCCTGCGTGATCCAGTCAAGCATCCTAGACGCTTGGAAGA
>NZ_RZOJ01000260.1:0-8782 GCF_003998845.1 Mesorhizobium sp. M4A.F.Ca.ET.022.05.2.1
CGCCCGCGGCGCTCGCCGAAGCCAGGGAACTCGGACGGCCGATCCTGCTGTCGATCGGCTACGCCGCCTGCCACTGGTGCCATGTCATGGCGCATGAAAGCTTCGAGAACGACGCCGTTGCCGCCGTCATGAACCGGCTGTTCATCAATATCAAGGTCGATCGCGAGGAGCGGCCGGACATCGACCAGATCTATATGGCGGCACTGCATGCCATGGGCGAGCAGGGCGGCTGGCCGTTGACCATGTTCCTGACGCCCGAAGGCAAGCCGTTCTGGGGCGGCACCTATTTTCCGCGCGAGGCCCGCTACGGCCGGCCAGGCTTCATCCAGGTCATGGAAGCGGTCGACAAGGCGTGGCGGGAGAAGCAGGAGAGCCTTGGCCAAAGCGCCGAAGGCCTGACCAGCCATGTCGAGGCGCGGCTGGCGGGAAGCCATGGCAAGGCGGTGCTCGATCGGGACACGCTCAGCGATCTTGCCGGCCGCATCGACGGCATGATCGACCACGATCTGGGCGGCCTGCGCGGCGCGCCGAAATTCCCCAACGCGCCATTCATGCAGACGCTCTGGCTGTCGTGGCTGCGCGACGGGGTTGCCTCGCATCGCGACGCTGTCCTGCTCAGCCTGGAGAAAATGCTGGCCGGCGGCATCTACGATCACGTCGGCGGCGGATTGAGCCGCTACTCGACCGATGCCGAATGGCTGGTGCCGCATTTCGAGAAGATGCTCTATGACAACGCACAGCTCGTCCGCATGTGCAATTGGGCGTTTGCCGCCACCGGGAATGATTTATTCCGGATACGAATCGAAGAGACGGTCGCCTGGCTGCTGCGCGAGATGCTGGTCGATGGCGGCGGCTTCGCCGCCAGCCTCGATGCCGACAGCGACGGCGAGGAGGGGCTGTTCTACACCTGGAACCGCGACGAGGTCGAAGCCGTGCTTGGCGACGATTCAGCCTTGTTTTTCAAATACGTCGGCCTCGCTAGCCCACATGGTTGGGAAGGCAAGCCGATCATCCGCCAAACCGCCGACCAGCAAAAGCAAAGCATCGTCGACCAAGCCTTGCTCCTGCCGTTGAAGCAGAAGCTCCTGGCCGCCAGGGAACGGCGCGTCAGGCCCGGCCGCGACGGCAAGGCGCTGACCGACTGGAACGGCCTGATGATCGCCGCGCTTGCCGACGCCGGCCGTGCCCTGCAGCGGCCCGACTGGATCGAGGCCGCCGCGCGGGCCTTCGCCCACATCGTCGAAGCGAGCCATGACGGCCGCCTGCCGCATTCCATGCTAGGCGCCAGGAAACTGTTCCCGGCGCTGTCGAGCGACTATGCCGCCATGACAAACGCCGCGATCGCACTCTTCGAGGCCACCGGCGAGATGGCCTATGTCGATCGCGCCAGGCATTTCATCGGACAGCTCGATCATTGGCACCAGGATGGCGACAAGACCGGCTATTATCTGACCGCGTCCGACAGTGCTGATGTCCCCATCCGCATCCGCGGCGATGTCGACGAGGCAATCCCGTCCGCCTCCGCCCAGATCATCGAGGCGCTGGTGCGATTGGCATTAGTCACCGGCGATTTCGACATGGAGCAAAAGGCCTGGACGACGGCCGAGCATGCCATGGGCCGCGCCGCGCAACAGGCCTATGGCCAGGCTGGCATCGTCAATGCCTGCGCGCTGGCGCTCGAGCCGTTGAAGCTGGTGCTGATCGACAATCTAGATAGTCCAAGCCTCGTTCCGGTTGCGAATCGGAATCCCGACCCGCGCCGGGTGGATATCGTCGTTGCGGTCGGTACGGATGCGAATCGACCGAGCTTGCCGGGTGGGGTGGTGCCGCCCACCGACAAGCCGGGCGCCTGGCTGTGCACCGGGCAGGTTTGCATGCCAGTGGTTACCGATGCGGACGATTTGGGGAAGCTGTTGCGGCGAGGAACAGGCACGTAACCCCAACCCCTCTTTCGAGCGTTGGCGCTGCCCCTCATCTGGCTGCCGCCATCTTCTCCCCGTAAACGGGGAGAAGGGCGCTGTCGCTGCCGATTTCGTCAATCGCCATCGTGGCAAGAAGAGTGCCGGCGTTGCGGCCAGCCTCTTTCTCCCCGTTCACGGGGAGAAATGCCCGGCCGGGCAATAAGGGGCGGCGCTGACCTCTGCGATTGGCTGCCAACGATCGAGAAGGCGAGGGGAAGTTCCCCCGCCTCGCCTTGTATCCCGACTACGTATTCATCGAATCGAAGAAGTCGGCGTTGGTCTTGGTCTGCTTCAGCTTGTCGATGAGGAACTCGATCGCGTCGGTCGTTCCCATCGGCGCCAGGATGCGACGCAGCACGAAGATCTTCTGCAGATCCGCGCGCGGCACCAGCAAGTCTTCCTTGCGGGTTCCGGACTTGAGGATGTCCATGGCGGGATAGATGCGCTTGTCGGCCACCTTGCGGTCGAGCTGGATTTCGCAGTTGCCGGTGCCCTTGAACTCTTCGAAGATGACTTCGTCCATGCGGCTGCCGGTATCAATCAGCGCGGTGGCGATAATGGTCAGCGAGCCGCCTTCCTCGATGTTACGGGCGGCACCGAAGAAGCGCTTCGGGCGCTGCAGCGCATTGGCGTCGACACCGCCGGTGAGCACCTTGCCGGAGGACGGCACGACGGTGTTGTAGGCGCGGCCGAGGCGGGTGATCGAATCAAGCAGGATGACCACGTCGCGGCCATGCTCGACCAGGCGCTTCGCCTTCTCGATCACCATTTCGGCGACCTGGACGTGGCGGGCGGCCGGCTCATCGAAGGTCGAGGAGATCACCTCGCCCTTCACCGAGCGCTGCATGTCGGTCACTTCTTCCGGCCGCTCGTCGATCAGAAGCACGATCAGATAGCATTCCGGATGGTTGGCGGTGATCGAGTGGGCGATGTTCTGCATCAGCACCGTCTTACCGGTGCGCGGCTGCGCGTTGATCAGCGCGCGCTGGCCCTTGCCGATCGGCGCCACCAGGTCGATCACGCGCGGCGAGATGTCCTTCGAGGTCGGATTGTCGACCTCCATCTTCAGCCGCTTGGTTGGATAAAGCGGCGTCAGATTGTCGAAGTGGATCTTGTGCCGGATCTTTTCGGGATCGTCGAAATTGATGGTGTTGACCTTGAGCAGAGCGAAATAGCGCTCGCCCTCTTTCGGGCTGCGGATCGGTCCTTCGACGGTGTCGCCAGTCTTGAGCGAAAAGCGGCGGATCTGCGACGGCGAGATATAGATGTCGTCGGGACCGGGCAGGTAGTTGGCATTGGCCGAGCGCAGGAAGCCGAAGCCGTCCTGCAGCACCTCGACCACGCCATCGCCGATGATCTCGATGTCCTGGGCGGCGAGTTTCTTCAGGATCGCGAACATCAGCTCCTGCTTGCGCATCACGCTGGCGTTCTCCACCTCGAGCGATTCGGCATAAGCGATCAGCTCTGGCGGCTTCTTGTTCTTGAACTCGGTGAGTTTCATTTCTTGCATTAGATGGACTCTGGGTAGGCTTTGGGGAGAAAAATCGGCTGGATGCGACAAATGCCGGGCGCGGCCGAAAGCGAAAAAATGGGGCGGCGCATGACGGGAAGGAAGACCCGTCTTTTATCGTCGCTCGTCTGAAAGAGCAAGCCGCCTTTTGCGCCGTCGCGGGAAGCCTCAGAACGGCTTCACGACGACCAGGATGACGATGACGATCAGCAGCAATGTGGGGATCTCGTTGACGATCCGCCAGTGGCGCGCCGGCTTTTCATTCTTGTCCTCGGCGAATTTCCGCACCGCGCCGGCGAGATAGCCATGCAGCCCCGACAATACGAGCACCAGCGCTACCTTGGCGTGCAGCCAACCGCCATGGAAGGCAAAGCCCTTCCAGGCCAGCCAGAGCCCGAACACCCAGGTCGCGATCATCGCCGGATTGATGATGGCTCTGAGCAGCCGGCGCTCCATAACCTTGAAGGTTTCCGACTGCGCCGATCCCTTCTCGGCATCGGCATGATAGACGAAGAGCCGGGGCAGATAGAGCATGCCGGCCATCCACGAGATGACGGCGATGACATGGACGGCCTTGGCCCACAGGTAGAAGCCGTCGGACGCCACGAAGTAAAGCAGCGCGGTCGCGGCGACCAGAGCGGCGATGCCGATCACCATGTGCTTCATCGCCTGGCCGGTGCTGTTGGTATTGTCAGCCATTAGCGTATCGCGCTCCGCACCTGTTTCACCATCGCCTCGACATGCGCGATCGGCGTCTCCGGCGTGATGCCGTGTCCGAGGTTGAAGATCAGCGGCCCGCCGCCCAGCGTCCTCAGGATCGCGTCCACGCCGTCAGCCAGCGCCTTGCCGCCGGCCACCAGCCGGAGCGGATCGAGATTACCCTGCACGGCGCCGCCAAGCTGCAATTCCTTCGCCATCGAGAGCGGCACCGTCCAGTCGAGGCCGAGCCCGGTGATGCCGGTCTTGGAGCGATAGTCGCGGTAGCGCTCGCCGGCGCCCTTCGGAAAACCGATGACCGGAACATTCGGGTGGACCGCCTTCACTTGCCGCGCGATCTCGGCCACCGGCTCGACGCAGAAAGCCTGGAAGGAAGGCTCGTCCAAAACACCGGACCAGGAATCGAAGATCTGCACCACATCGGCGCCGGCTTCGATCTGGCGGATGAGATAGGCGGCCGAATGATCGGCCAGCACTTTCAACAGCCGCGCGAAGGCCTCCGGCTCGCGATAGGCGAAAAGCCGCGCCGGCGCCTGGTCCGGCGTGCCCTGGCCTGCGATCATATAGGTCGCCACCGTCCATGGCGCGCCGCAGAAGCCGATCAGCGTCGTCTCGTCAGGCAGTTTGGCGCGCAACCGGCGGACGGTCTCGTAAACCGGTTCGAGATTCACGTGAAACAAATCGCCGGTGAGGCCCGCAATCTCCGAAGCCGAGATCGGCGTCAGCATCGGCCCGCGGCCCTCTTCGAAGCGGACGTCTCGGCCGAGCGCGTTGGGCACCACAAGGATGTCGGAGAACAGGATCGAGGCATCGAAGCCGAAGCGCTCGATCGGCTGCAGCGTCACTTCCACCGCAAGGTCCGGATCGTAGCATAGATCGAGGAAGGAGCCGGCGCGCTTCCGGGTCTCTCTATACTCCGGCAGATAGCGGCCGGCCTGGCGCATCATCCAGATGGGCGGAGGAAAGACAGGCTCGCCCCTCAAAACGTCCAGCATGATCCGTTTTCCAGGCATTCAGCGTCGCCTCTCAAGGGTCCTCTTAAATCAAATATCTATTTTAAAGAGTCTTCTGATTCTAAGAGTCTGTTGGTTGTGGTGGTTGCGACCTGTCCAGCCTGCCGCCCGAAAAGGCCAGTCAGCATATTGTCGCGCGGTCCCGATCGCGATTTGGAGGGTTTTGGGGAAGAACCGGAATTCCCCTTCCCAGTCAGCAGCTTGGCCTTTCGCTTCCAAATTTCGGGCTGTGGATGAAATCGGCCAAGAAAAGTTGATCCCCAGTTTTGTCCCCAGCGCCCCGACAAAGCCTACAGCAGGGCGAATTGTGGACAACCCACCATCTGATACAGTCGCTCTCGCCGCCTTCGCGTCTTTGTCCGATCTTGTCCACAACTGCCCACAGCCTGGAACCCGCGCCTGTGAACAAACCCCAGAGCTTCTTTCACCTGCACCTGATTTCCGACGCCACCGGCGAGACGCTGCTGGCGGCCGGCCGCGCCGCCTCCGCGCAATACAAGGACGCGCGCGCCATCGAGCACATCTACCCGCTGATCCGCACCGAAAAGCAGGTGGCCAAGGTGTTCGAGGATATCGAGGTAGAACCCGGCATCATCCTCTACACCGTCGTCGACCAGAAGCTCGCGCGCGGCATCGATGAGCGCTGCGCGGCGATGGGCCTGCCTTGCGTCTCGGTGCTCGAGCCGGTGCTTGCCGTCTTCCAGTCCTATCTCGGTACGCCGGCAGGCCGCCGCGTCGGCGCCCAGCACGTGCTCGACGCCGAATATTTCCGCCGCATCGATGCGCTGAACTTCACCATGGAGCATGATGACGGACAGCTGCCCGCCAACATGGATGATGCCGACATCGTGCTGATCGGCATTTCGCGCACCTCCAAGACGCCGACCAGCATCTATCTCGCCAACCGCGGCATCAAGACCGCCAACATCCCGATCGTGCTCGGCGTGCCGGTGCCGGAGAGCCTGGTCAACGCCAGGACGCCATTGATCGTCGGCCTGATCGCCACCGCCGAGCGCATCTCGCATGTCCGCCAGAACCGCATCCTCGGCAACACCAGCACATACGTGCCGTCCGACTATGTCGACCGCGCCGCGATCAACGAGGAGCTCGCCTATGCCCGCCAGATCTGCACAAGGCATGGCTGGCCGATGATCGATGTCTCCCGCCGTTCGATCGAGGAGACGGCGGCGGCGATCGTTGCCCTGCGGGGAAAGTCGAGATAGATGTGCAAAGAAGCTAGTTTTGCTAGTCACCTTGGCGGAGGTCGGCGCCGCCCCTCACCTGCCTGCCGGCATCCTCTCCCCGTATAGGGACGGGGAGAGGGGCGCTGGTGTCTCTGGTTTCGCCAATCGCCAGCGCTGCTGGAAAGAGCGCCTGCGCTGAAGCTGGCCCTTTCCCCCAGTCTCTATACGGGGAGAAATGTCCGGCAGGACAATGAGGGGCGGCGCCAACTCTACATACACCAACCGTCCCCTGTCCGCGTCCGAGTACAAAATGACCGAGAAAATCATCCTCGCCTCCGGCAGCCCGTTCCGCAAGGCGATGCTGGTCAATGCCGGCGTCGAGATCGAGGCGGTGCCGGCCGAGGTCGATGAGCGCGCGCTCGAGGCGCCGCTCAAGCATAGCGGCGTGTCGCCGGAGGACGTCGCGCTGGTGCTTGCCGAGGCCAAGGCGACCGAGGTCAGCGAGCGCAGGCCCGGCGCGCTGGTGCTCGGCTGCGACCAGACGCTGTCGCTCGGCGACGAGGTGTTCCACAAGCCGGCCGACATGGAAGGCGCCCGCCGCCATCTCCTCGCCCTGTCCGGCAAGACCCATCAGCTGAACAGCGCCGCCGTGCTTGCCCGCGACGGCGAGGTGCTGTGGCGGCATGTCGGCATCGCCAGTCTCACCATGCGCAAACTGGAGCCAGCCTTCATCGGCCGCCATCTGGCGCGCGTCGGCGACAAGGCGCTGTCGAGTGTCGGCGCCTATCAGATCGAGGGCGAGGGCATCCAGCTGTTCGAAAAAATCGAGGGCGACCATTTCACCATCGTCGGCCTGCCGCTCCTGCCGGTTTTGGAGAAGCTGCGGGAGCTCGGAGCAATCGATGGCTGAGGCAGCGAAAAAAGCCTTCGTCACCGGCCACCCGATCGCGCATTCGCGCTCGCCGAAAATCCATGGCTACTGGCTGGCCAAGTACGGCATCGACGGCAGCTATCAGGCCATCGATGTCGCGCCGGACGATTTCGCCGCCTTTGTGGACGGACTTCGGAATAATGGCTTCCAGGGCGGCAACGTCACCATTCCGCACAAGGAGGCGGCCTTCGCGCAGGTCGAGCGTCGCGACGAGGCGGCCGAAGCGATCGGCGCCGTCAACACGCTGTGGTTCGAGGACGGACAATTGTGGGGCGGCAACACCGACGCCTACGGCTTTGCCGCCAATCTCGATGACTACGCGCCGGGCTGGGCTTCGAATGGCCCCGCCGTGGTACTTGGCGCCGGCGGCGCGTCGCGCGCGGTCATCCAGGCGCTGATCGAGCGCGGCGTGAAGGACATCCGCATCATCAACCGCACGCTGACGCGGGCCGAGGAGCTCAGCCGCCGTTTCGGCGAGGGCGTCTCCGCGCATGGCGCCCATGCTGTCGGCGACCTGCTTACCGATGCCGGCCTTCTCGTCAACACCACGGCTCTCGGCATGCATGGCAATGAAGGCCTGTCCGCCGATCCGGCGGGCCTGCCCGGCCATGCCATCGTTACCGACATCGTCTACGTGCCGCTCGAGACACCGCTTCTCGCCGCCGCCAAGGGGCGCGGCCTGTGGACGGTCGATGGGCTCGGCATGCTGCTGCACCAGGCGGCGCCCGGGTTCGAACGCTGGTTCGGCGAGCGGCCCGAGGTCACCGCCGAGCTCAGGCGGATGATCATCGCTGACATCGAAGCCCATTGATGAGGCGCCGGCTATGATCGTGCTCGGCCTCACCGGATCGATCGGCATGGGCAAGTCGACGACGGCGAAGATGTTTGCCGAGGCCGGCGTGCCGGTGCACGATTCCGACGAGACGGTGCATCGCCTCTATGCCGGCAAGGCCGGCCCGCTGGTCGAGGCCGCCTTTCCCGGCACCACCGATGCGGGTGTCGTCGACCGTGCCAGGCTCGGCGCGCGGGTGCTCGGCGACGCTGTCGCGCTGAAGCGGCTGGAAGCGATCGTCCATCCGCTGGTCCGCGCCGATGCCGACGCCTTCCTTGCCAGGCACCGCGCCGCCGGTGCGCCGCTCGCCGTGCTCGACATTCCCTTGCTGTTCGAGACCGGCGGCCGCGACCGCGTCGACAAGGTCGTGGTCGTCACCGCCCAGGCCGAAGTTCAGCGCGCGCGTGTGCTGGCGCGTCCCGGCATGAGCGAGGCGAAGCTGGCCGCTATCCTCGCCAAGCAGGTGCCCGATGCCGAAAAACGCCGCCAGGCCGATTTCATCGTCGACACCGGCCAGGGCTTTGACGCCGCGCGCGCCGCGGTCGCGGCCATCATCGCCGAATTGGCGGGGGATAAGTCGGGCAAGGACGCTTCCTGACGCCTGCTGTCAGCAGTCCCCATTGCCATTTTGTTC